>CAYOVC010000001.1:0-6742 GCA_964407305.1 uncultured Bacteroidaceae bacterium
ACGCGGCAACACGCTCTTTTTAAGGAGGTCGGGCAGTGATCTCCTGTCAACGATTTTACGTTCTATCTTTCTGAGGATACTCAAGTTCTTCTTTTATTTTGGCCAGACGGATCTTTTTGTTTTTAGAGAACAGCATGATCATCGCAATGCTTCCGAGTACAAGTATAAGCAAAGTTTGGGATTCATGCTGCAGTGTTGCAAAAACCAACCCTTCGGTCAGCTCGAGCCCATACACGAAATGGAGTCCGCGCGAGACGATCCAGTGAAATGCCCCTATACCGCTCTGCACAGGTACGGCCATCCCCATGCTTCCGATCACCAGCAGGAAGATCCCGTCGACAAAGGTCAGGTGACCGGTGATATTTGGCAGGGAAAACACGATCACCCAGGTCATCATGGCGTAGTTGAACCAGATAAAGAGGGTATGGAAAAGAAACTCCCATTTCCGTTCCATACTGAGAACGGTCTTAAGTCCCACGACGACACCTTTAAGTATCCGGATGATCTTTTTAGCGGCTTCCATGGTGAGTATTTTTTTCCGGAAGCTGTAAAGAAGGGCAATCAGCAGGAATATAATGGCAGAAAAAATGATCCAGAAGATAGTGGTCTGGCCGAACAGTGAAGCGATCTTTTCTCCCAGCGGGAAAAAAATATAGTCGTTGAAGAAGGATCCGAACTGTTCGAAGCGGGCGATCAGCAGGATGAGCAGGATAGCCAGCATGGAGAGGAGGTCGATGGCCCGTTCGATGATCACGGTTCCCACGAGGGAGTCGACCGGGATCTTCTCCTTTTTGCCGAGCGAGATGCAGCGGGTGATTTCGCCTGCACGTGGAAGGGCATAATTTGCCAGGTAGCCGAAGAGTACGGCGTTCACGGTGTTCCAGAGGGAGGGTTTATAGTTGAGGGGTTGAATGAGCAGGATCCATCGCCTGGAGCGGCTGATGTGTGAAACAACGGCAAAGACCAGTGAAAGGCCGATCCATCCGTACCGTGCCTCCCTGAAATGAACGGCCATTTCCGAAAAATCGATTCCCCGGAAAGCAAAATAGAGCAGTAATATTCCTACTGCCAGGAAAAGGCCGAACCTGGTGATATTACGGATCTTTTTATTCAAGGCAGCGGTCAGATCAGTTTGTTGGTAGCGGTATCGGGGAAGATAAGTTTCGGCTCAAAAGTTTTGGCCTCCTCAAAATCCATGGATGCGTAGGAGATGATCAGGACGATGTCGCCTACCTGGACCTTCCGGGCTGCGGCGCCGTTCATGCAGATAACCCCGCTCCCGCGTTCCCCCGTTATGACGTAGGTTTCGAGGCGTTCTCCGTTGTTGATGTTCACCACGTGGACCTTTTCGTTTTCAATGAGGTTGGCGGCATCCATCAGGTCCTCATCGATGGTAAGGCTGCCAATATAGTTCAGGTTTGCCTCGGTGATGGTGACCCTGTGTAACTTCGATTTTACAACTTCAATATTCATACAGCAAAGTTAACTAAAATATATGTTATCTATTAACCGTACATTACCTAAATGAACGGCGATACAGCCTATTTTGTTTTGTGGACCCTGCCAGTTTTTTGCGGGTTGAAGATTTTGGTTGTCGACGATTTCAAAATACTCAAGTTGCATCAGGGGGTGGCGGTTGATTTCGGAGGTGACGAAATCCCTGACTGTTTCCGGTGTATGTTGCTCTTTCAATTTTTTCGCGCGCTGCAGGGTTTTGTAGATAAGCGGGGCGGCTTTACGCTCTTCAGGAGCGAGCAGGCGGTTTCTTGAACTCATGGCAAGTCCGTCCTCTTCCCGTATGATCGGACACCCGATGATCTCGATATCGGGTTCGAGCAGGGTAACCAGCCTCCGGATGACGGCCAGCTGCTGGAAATCCTTTTGTCCGAAATAGACCCTGTCGGGTTGAACGGCATCGAAGAGCTTGCTGACGATCTGGGCAACGCCGTTGAAGTGTCCCGGGCGGAATTTTCCCTCCATGACGGAGTCGAGTGGGGAGAGGTCGAACACGCGGGTATCCTTTTCGGGATACATCTCCTCTACCGGGGGGGCAAAAACCAGGTCGACCGGATGTTTTTCCAGCATTTTGAGATCAGAATCGAGGTCGCGCGGATAACGCTCCAGGTCGACGGGGTTGTTGAACTGCGTTGGATTAACGAATATGCTGGCTACGATAAAATCGCCGTTTCTCATGGCGGTGCGGATGAGCGAGAGGTGACCGTCGTGCAGCGCTCCCATGGTTGGCACGAGTCCGGTTTTCCTGTTGGGATCCCCGGCCCCGGCGATCGCTTCCTGCAAAGCGCTTTTTCGTGTAATAATTTTCATCTCATTTTTAGCATCCACAAAGATAGCTATTCCCGTTTTAAAACAGGGTATATGCAAGGTAAAAGCAACTGTTTTTACCCCTGTCGCACCCGGTTGAAACACCTTGGGATCTCAATAATTTTTAGTACCTTTGCATGGTCTTAAAACAAGTCCAGCATAATGGAAAGTGTCAAAGTTTTATTTGTTTCCCAGGAAATCACCCCCTATCTTCCGGAGAATGAGATGTCGCATATCGGAAGGTATCTTCCGCAGGGTATCCAGGAGACCGGGAAAGAGATCCGGACCTTCATGCCCAGGTATGGCAACATCAATGAACGGAGGAACCAGTTGCACGAAGTGATCCGGTTATCGGGAATGAACCTGATCATTGATGATACCGACCATCCGCTGATCATTAAAGTGGCCTCCATTCAATCGGCGAGAATGCAGGTGTACTTCATCGATAATGAAGATTATTTTCAGCGGAAGGCTACTGTGCAGACTGCCAGCGGAAAGTTTTTTGAGGACAATGATGAGCGGATGATCTTTTTTGCGAGGGGTGTTTTAGAAACGGTGCGGAAGCTCAGGTGGTCGCCCGATCTCGTGCATTGTCACGGCTGGTTTACATCGCTTGTGCCGGTCTACCTGAAGAAAGCCTACCGTGAGGATCCGCTGTTTGCCGATTCCCAGGTGGTTTTTTCGATCTATAATAATGGGTTTAACAAACCGATGAACAGCAGGTTACAGGAGAAGGCGCGGTTAAATGGGATCAGCAAAGAGGATCTGGCAGCGATTGAGGATCCCCGGTATGAAAATGTAACGCGTCTGGCCCTGCAGTATTCAGATGCCATTATACATGGCAGTCCTGAGCTGCCGGATGGCATAAAGCAAGTCATCAAGGAATCGGGCAAACCCAGCCTCGATTATCAGTCACCCGAAAAATATATCGATGAGTATTCCGTTTTCTATGAGAATGTGCTGAACAAATAATATTGCTTATCCATATGAACCATAAAATGAAGGCGGGAACGGGTGAAAAATTCTCACCTCTGATTGTTGTTGTGCTAGTTTTGGTATTCGTTTTTACAGCCTGTGAACCGGACAGAAACGAGTTGGGTGTTGATATATTTCCACCACAGGATGATATCGTTGTGTTTACCGACACCATTACCGACTTTGAGGTGATGCTTGTACGGTCAAGACCACGTATTACCTCCATTAACCGAAGAAGTAATAGTGAAAACCGGCGCTTTATGCTGGGGAGCATGGTGGATACCATGACAGGTCTTTCACAGGCCGAGATAGTTACAGCGTTCAGCCTGACGCAATTTGGGGACTTCGGCGAGGATCCTTTTATCGATTCGCTTTCACTCTCATTGTATGTGAATGAGGTCCTTGGTGATACAGCCCGGGAGATGCATATAAGGGTTTATGAGTTTCTCGACTCCATATCGATGGACAGCGTCTACTATTCCGATTACGATGTAACCGGCAAGTACAATCCGGAGCCATTGGTTGATGAGGTGTTTACGCCGCGACCCGGGGAGTTGAAGCGGTTTGACATTGATAATCCGGATCTGCTCAACAGGATTATTGATGCGACCAATCCGGCAGACTCGATTTTTGCCTATAATTCAAGGCTCCAGAGGAATTTTAAAGGATTGTATATCACCACTGAACCTGTTGACGAGGGAGGTTCGATGGCGATGCTGCAGCTGGCGAATACACAGGCCGGACTCCGGTTTAAGTATTATCACGACAGTATCACCATTGCTGCCAGGGATACGGTGCCATTGAGTAACTACTATATTGGATTCAACGAACTCTTTGCACAGAAGATCAATATTTTTCATCACGATTATACGGGCACTGCATTGGAGCATTTGATCGATAATCCAGACGCCAAACCTCCTATTGCCTATGCTCAGGGTATGGCCGGCGCAAATGTAAAAATTTCAGTTCCCGATTTGGAAAACTACGTGGGAACCGGTCAGATCGCTGTAAATGCTGCCCGGTTGGTTTTTTATGTGTTACCCGACAGTCTGAGCGGTATTTCTTCAGAAGACTACCCGGTACAGCTGATGATGGAAAGTCAGCTTACTGACGGAACCCCGGTGCAATTGTACGATCAGATCATCAATACGGACGCTTTTGCTTTCGGCAAACTGAATCAGTCCAATGAGCAAAGCGCTTTTTTAGATCCTGTTTACTTCTATAGTTTTAACCTGGGGCGCCACTTTCAATCTGTTATTTCCGGGGATATAGAGAATAATGACCTGTTCATTTATGTTAACCAACCGGTTGCCACAACAAAAATCATTAAGTTCTGGAGCAACTATTCTGACCAGAAGGGTGGTCTTAGACTGGAGCTGATTTATTCAAAATTTAATTAACGTATGTGTGGAATAGTCGGATATATCGGAAGCAGTAATGCTTATCCAATTTTGTTAAAGGGATTAAAGAGGCTGGAGTACCGTGGTTACGACTCCGCCGGGATCGCCCTTCAGAACGGGAAAACCAATATTTATAAAAAGAAGGGTAAGGTATCTGAGCTGGAAGACTTTATTACCGGACAGGATATCACCGGAACGATCGGTATCGGTCACACCCGCTGGGCAACACATGGGGAGCCCAGTGATCTGAATGCCCATCCCCACCTATCGGAAAATGGGATTTTTACAATCATCCATAATGGTATTATTGAAAACTACACCTATTTAAGAAACAGCCTCATCGAACAGGGGTATACTTTCAAAAGTCAGACAGACACCGAGGTTCTTGCAAATCTCATCGAGTATATTTACCGCAACCAGGAGGTCTCCGCAGAGGTAGCAGTCAGGCTGGCATTGTCAAAGGTCATTGGTGCCTATGGCCTGGTGATTATGTGCAGTGAGGAGAACGACAAGATCATTGCAGCAAGAAAAAGTAGTCCGCTGGTTATCGGATTGGGAGAGAATGAATATTTCGTGGCATCGGATGCCACTCCCATCATCGAGTATACCGACCGGGTGATCTATATGGACAACGACGATGTGGCCATTATCAAGCGGGATGAGCTCATTTTGAAGACCACCATGAAGGCCGACAGCCTGGAGCCCCGGATACAGACACTTGACCTGGGGATTTCCGAGATTGAGAAGAACGGGTACGACCACTTCATGCTGAAAGAGATTTTTGAGCAGCCCCGTTCGATCAGGGATACTTTCAGGGGAAGGCTAAAGCTGGAGACCAACGAGATTAAACTGGGAGGGCTGTATGATGTATATGACAAATTGATCGATGCCCAAAGGATTATTATTGTTGCATGCGGAACCTCGTGGCACGCCGGGCTCGTGGGAGAGTACCTGTTTGAGGATCTTGCGCGCGTACAGGTGGAGGTTGATTATGCTTCTGAGTTCCGGTACAGGAACCCGGTCCTTTCACCGGACGATATCGTGATCGCCATCTCCCAGAGCGGGGAGACGGCAGATACGCTTGCTGCCATACAGCTTGCGAAAGAGGCAGGAGCGACCGTGCTTGGTATATGCAATGTGGTGGGGTCAAGTATTTCCCGGGAGACCCATGCAGGGGTATACACCCATGCCGGACCGGAGATCGGGGTTGCTTCAACCAAGGCATTCACAGCACAGGTTACGGTGCTTACGATGATGGCACTGATGGTTGCCAGGGGACGAGGATTGATGGAAGATGTTCGATACAACGAGTTGTTGAATGAGCTTGAGGATGTTCCCGGGAAGATAGAGAAGATCCTTGAACACGACGCTGATTTGAAGAAGATTGCTGAATTGTTCAGCAAAGTAAACAACGCGCTCTATCTCGGAAGGGGGGTCTCCTATCCGGTGGCCCTTGAGGGGGCGCTGAAGCTGAAGGAGATCTCCTATATTCATGCCGAGGGGTATCCTGCCGCGGAGATGAAGCATGGTCCGATTGCCCTGATCGATGCCGATATGCCGGTAGTGGTCATAGCCACGAAAGACCATTCATACGAAAAGATTGTAAGTAACGTGCAGGAGGTAAAGGCCAGGAACGGGATTGTCATCGCCATTGTAACAGAAGGAGATGACACCATTGTCAACATGGCCGATCATGTGATCGAGATCCCGGAGACCGACCCGGTACTTGTCTCACTGTTATCAACCGTCCCGCTGCAGCTCATCGCCTATCACATCGCCGTTATGCGCGGATGCAATGTGGACCAGCCCAGGAACCTGGCGAAGTCCGTGACGGTGGAGTAGGGAAACCGCCTGCTGACGATCCCCGGGTATCTTTAATGCAGGTTTGATCAGAGGGTCGAGGGTCACTACCCATACATCTTTTCATAGTAGGATATATAGGCCCCTGAGGTGACGTTTTGCAGCCAGACACTGTTCTCAAGGTACCAGTCGACCGTCTTTTCCAGCCCCTCCTCGAAGGTAACCGACGGTTCCCAGCCCAGTTC
>CAYOVC010000001.1:6842-31831 GCA_964407305.1 uncultured Bacteroidaceae bacterium
GCCAGGGGGATCAGCTTTTCGGGAAACTGGTTCGGACCGTAGTTGTTGGAGCAGTTGGAGAGCACCACAGGGAGCCCGTAGGTGTTTTGGTAGGCCCTTACCAGGTGATCGGAGCTGGCCTTGGAGGCGGAGTATGGGCTTTTGGGATCGTACGGGGTCTCTTCGGTAAAGAGCCCCTCATCGCCCAGGCTCCCGTACACTTCGTCGGTGGAGATGTGGTAGAATCTACGGCCTTCGAAGGATGACCAGCTGTTGCGGCAGCCGTTCAACAGATTCATCGTCCCGATAATGTTGGTTTTGATAAAAGACAACGGGTCCTTAATGGAGCGGTCCACATGCGACTCGGCCGCCAGGTGTATGACACCGTGGATATCCTGCTCTGAAAAGAGCCGGTCAATAAAAGGCTGGTCGGTGATATCCCCTTTAATGAATTGGTAATTGGCCGCATTTTCTATATCCCTGAGGTTTTCCAGGTTGCCCGCGTAAGTAAGGACATCAAGGTTCAGAATGCGGTAGTCTGGGTATTTATTCACAAACAGCCTGACAACATGCGAACCGATGAATCCGGCCCCCCCGGTGATAAGTATCGTTTTCATATAATCACTCTATTTTTCCTGAACGTTTTTCTGTATTTTCGGCGCGGTAGCGCTGCTCCCATTTCCATGCCGACAGCAGCGTCTCTTCAAGGCTTTTTTCTGCCTTCCAGCCAAGCTCCCTGTTGGCAAAGGAGGTGTCGGCATACACCTGTTCCACATCGCCCTCTCTCCGTCCGACAACTTTGTATTTCAGAGGCTGGCCGGTTACATTTTCGAAAGCTTTGATCACCTCAAACACAGAATTACCCTTTCCTGTTCCCAGGTTGAAAATCTCGTATCCCTCCTTGTTCTTTTTATCGATCAGCCGCTCAATGGCCACGACATGTGCCTTCGAAAGGTCTACCACGTTGATATAGTCGCGGATCGCCGAACCATCGGGCGTGTTATAGTCATCGCCAAATACCCTGAGCTCATCCCTTAACCCAATGGCGGTTTGGGTGATGAAGGGCACCAGGTTGTTCGGCACACCGATGGGGAGCTCACCGATCAGTGCACTCGGATGGGCACCGATGGGGTTAAAGTACCTGAGGGAGATGATATTGATATCCGGGTTGGGAACGCGGTAATCTTCCATGATCTCCTCGCAGATCTGCTTGGTGTTCCCGTAAGGGGAGTTGGCTTTTTTTATCGGTGAATGTTCATTGACCGGCAACACATCCGGTTCGCCGTATACGGTGCATGATGAAGAGAAGACGATGTGGTGCACACCCGAAACCTTCATCCCTTCCAGGACATGTATCAGGGAGTCGATATTGTTTTTATAATAGTCGAGCGGTATATCGACACTCTCTCCCACCGCTTTGAGGGCAGCGAAATGGATCACTGCCCTGATTTCCGGGTGTGTGGTAAAAACCTCCAACGTTGCTTCCCTGTCCTTCAGGTCCACCATTTCAAACTCCGGTCTTACGCCGGTAATCGCTTCGATCTGATTCACCACATCGGGTTGTGAATTGGAGAGGTTATCGACGATAACAACCTTATAACCCGCCTCCTGCAGTTCAACAACAGTATGCGACCCGATATAACCCGTTCCTCCCGTTACAAGTATGGTTTTCTGCATCATATCTCTTTTAATAATTTCGCCAGTCAAATTCTTTATCGCTTATAAAAACTCCAGTGTTCAATACAGTATCGTTTTTAGAGACTCCAGTAATTCAGATTTTTGATCCTGTTTCTGAATACCCCCTTCAGATCGGTTAGGATACCGCCGGGTACCATCATGGCGCTCAGCTCATTTTCCTTCAGGGAGATATATTGCTCATGGCCCACCGCGATGATTACGGCGTGGTAGGATCCTGACGGCTTCTCCTGCAGTTCATATCCATACTCTTCGAGCACCTCTGCAGGCTCTGCGTAGGGGTCAACCACCTCCACCTTCATCCCGAATTCCTTCAGTTCATAGACCACATCGGCAACCTTTGAATTCCTTATATCGCTCACATTTTCCTTAAATGTGGTTCCCATTACCAGCACCCGGCACTCCTTCAGGTTGGTAAAGAGATTCGAGAGCCTGATGGTTACCTGTTTTGCCACCCATGCGGCCATGCCATCATTGATCCCCCTGCCGGCATTGATGATCTGCGCGTGGTGACCATACATCGCCGACTTATAGGTGAGGTAGTAGGGATCAACGCCGATACAGTGCCCACCTACCAGTCCGGGAAAGAATGGAAGAAAGTTCCATTTCGTTCCGGCAGCTTCCAGCACCTCAAAGGTATTAATATTCATTTTATTAAAGATCATTGAGAGCTCATTCATAAAGGCGATGTTGATATCACGCTGGGTATTCTCAATAATCTTGGCAGCCTCGGCCACCTTGATAGAGCTTGCACGGTGCACGCCTGCCTCGATGACCAGCTCATATGTTTTGGCGATCTCCTCTGCCGACACCTCATCACATCCCGAGGATACCTTGGTAATTTTAGTGAGGGTATGTTTCTTGTCGCCCGGATTGATCCGTTCGGGAGAGAATCCGACCTTGAAATCTACAATATATTCGAGTCCGGAGATCTCCTCCAGCAGCGGGATACAGTCCTCCTCGGTACAACCCGGATAAACAGTTGATTCATACACCACATAATCGCCTTTCCCGAGCACCTTCCCCACCGTTTTGGTGGCGCTCAGCAGCGGTGTCAGGTCCGGTTTTTTATGTTCATCGATGGGTGTGGGTACCGCCACAACATAAAAAGAGGCCTTTTTCAGGTCATCAATCTGTGCGGTGAAGGTGATATCACATCCCTCAAAATCTTTGGTTACCAGCTCCTTGCTCGGATCGATGTTGTTTTTCATCAGTTCTATTCGGTCCTCCCTGATGTCAAAACCGATCACCCTGATCTTTTTTGCAAACTCCAGTGCGATGGGCAGTCCGACATATCCCAGTCCGATGACCGCCATTGTTTTCTCTTTATTTACCAGTTCGTTGTACATGTTTTTAATATATAATTTTATCCTTTTATAAAGGGATGATAATCTCCATTAAGTGCTCTTTTTTCAGTGTTCCTGATATCATAAACGGTCTGAATCGATCTCCTTGCGCACTCAACACCGAATCCGTCTCCAGCAAGTATATGCTGGTAGGAGAGGGTATGCAGATCGGTGAATCCACCGCTGAACTCAATTTCGTCGCCATCTACCGTGATCGACCTGTAGGTGCGTTGTCCCTTTTCCTTTGCTGCGGCCGGAACATCTTCGAAATCGATGCTCAGATACCAGCGCACCCTGGCTTTTTCGAGCTGGAGAAAGCCGGAGGCCTTATCTTTTTGTAACAGGTAGACTTTGTTTTCCTTCACTTCACCGAAGATCCAGGAGAGCATATCGAAGAAGTGGACACCGATATTTGTTGCGATGCCGCCCGATTTGTTTTCATCACCTTTCCAGGAATAGTGGTACCATTTTCCCCTGCTGGTGATGTAGGAAAGATCGACATCGTAGATCTTGTTTTTTGGTCCGTTGTCTATCCTGTTTTTCAGTTCGATGATGCTGGGATGGTGCCTTAGCTGGAGGATATTGTAGATTTTCCGGTCGGTCTCCTTTTCATAGTCGATCAGTGCATCAATGTTCCACGGGTTCAGCACAAGCGGTTTTTCGCAGATGGCATCTGCCCCGCTTCTCAGGGCGAACCTGATGTGTGAATCGTGCAGGTAGTTGGGGGAGCAGATGGATACATAGTCGATCTGTTTTCCGTTCCTGCAGAGTTTGGCAACGTGCCTGTCGAACCGCTCAAACTCCACGAAAAAGTCGGTATCCGGGAAGTAGGAGTCGACAAACCCCACACTGTCGAACTTATCAAGTGCTGCCACCAGGTCGTTCCCCGTCTCCTTGATCGCGTTGACGTGCCTGATGGCGATATAGCCCGCTACGCCTATAATTGCAAAGTTCTTTGTCATATATTAAAATCTATTTTCATTCTACAGTTCAAATATCCTTCTTTGAATGAAAGCCTTCATTGCACCGTTCAACCTATTTTTCGTACCTGGTTCTCTTTCAGCTCATATTTTTCCTGACTTTCCGCACATATGGCGATGCCAGATGTATCAAACACCAGGCGATGTCCATATTCGCTCATCCATCCGACCTGCCTGGAGGGATTGCCCACTACCAGGGCGTAGGGTGGTACCTCTTTTGTTACAACGGCACCTGCGCCGATAAATGCGTATCTGCCGATATTGTTCCCGCAGATAATCGTGGCGTTCGCCCCGATGGAGGCGCCTTCACCAACAATGGTTTTCATGTATTCATCCCTTCTGATTACCTTGCTTCGCGGGTTGATCACATTGGTAAAGACCATTGAGGGACCGAGGAACACATCATCCTCGCATATGACGCCGGTGTAGATGGAGACATTGTTCTGCACCTTCACGTTGTTGCCCAGGATCACATCGGGGGAGACCACCACGTTCTGTCCGAGGTTACATTTTTTGCCAATCACCGCACCGGTCATGACATGCGAAAAGTGCCAGATTTTAGTCCCTTCACCGATCTCACACCCCTGGTCGATCACCGCCGTTTCGTGTGCGAAATATGTTTTTTCCTTTGTCATGGGTTGAAAAATTGTTTCACGGTTGCAATGATATGGTGTAGTTGATCATCGTCCATTTCGGTATGGATCGGCAGGCTGAGAACGGTCCGGCAGAGCGTTTCTGTCACCGGAAAATCCCCTTCGCCGTATCCCAGTCCGCCATACGCCTTCTGCAGGTGCAGCGGAACCGGGTAATAGATCATGGCCGGCACATCGTGGCGGTGCAGGTGCTCCTTCAGTGCATCCCGGCGATCCCCCGTTACCTGCAGGGTATACTGGTGAAAAATATGTTCGGAATCGGGATTTCTTTCGGGGATTTGCAGTCCGGCGATACCTGCGAAGGCTTCGTCGTATGCTTTCGCAACCTGCTGCCTGGCGCTGTTGTAGGCATCCAGGTGTTTGAGTTTCACGCGTAATATGGCGGCCTGCATGGTGTCCAGGCGGGAGTTGACCCCGACGTGCCCGTAATGGTACTTTTTTGTCATGCCGTGGTTCAGTACCGAGCCGATTTTTGATGCCAGCGCTTCATCATCGGTAAACAGGGCACCGCCATCGCCGTAGGCACCGAGGTTTTTGCTTGGGAAGAAAGAGGTGCAGCCGATATCGCTCAGGGTTCCGCTCTTTTTTACGGAACCATCGCGGAGCCTGTAATCCGCACCGAGGGCCTGTGCATTGTCTTCAATCAGAAAGAGGTTGTTTTTCGCCGCAATGTCCATGATCTGGTTCATATCGGCTGCCTGGCCAAACAGGTGTACCGGTACGATCGCTTTGGTGTGTGTGGTGAGTGCCTTTTCAATTTGTGAGGGATCAATGTTGAATGTACCGGGTTGAGCATCCACAAGTACCGGTTTCAGTTTGAGCAGGCTGATTACCTCGACGGTGGCTACAAAGGTAAAAGGGGTGGTGATCACCTCATCACCGGGTTGAAGATCCAGTGCCATCATTGCGGCCTGCAGGGCATCTGTTCCATTTCCGCAGGCGATGCAGTGCCGTGCACCGATGTAATCCGCCATCTCCTGCTGAAACTGCTGAACATCGGGACCTTTTATAAATGCGGTTGAATTGATTACCTCCTGAATGGCACTGTTGATCTCCTCCCTGTGGCGAAGATATTGCCTGTAAAGATCGACCATTTCTATTTTTTCCATACCGGGCCGGCGCTTTTATTTAAAACACGAAGATAATAATAAGAGATTGTTTGGTCCGGTTAAAGATAATTTATTACGTTGATAACTCTGTTCAGAAGTCGAAATATATAATTTCTTACATAACCTCATTTATATTAATTTTGTTTTGAATATCGTACATTTCGGTCCATTAATCAAAAATTCAAACTGAATGGCATATCTGGGCACCTATATTCGTCAGCTTCTCTCCAACCGGGAGCAGGTTATTTTACCAGGGTTTGGAAGTTTGGTTATAACTGAGGGCAAAGGGGTGGCAGGCGACGACGGGAAAATTGAGCCCCCGGTTCCGGTTGTACGGTTCGATCCTACCCATCCACTGGGGGATGGCAAACTGGCCAGGGCGTATGCTGAGGGAGAGGGAATTGAACCGGAGGAGGCCAGGCAGCAGCTACTGGAGCTGGTCGACGCCATTAAATTCAGACTCGATAAGGGTGAGAGCTACAAGCTGGACCAGGTAGGTGTCTTTTCCAGGGATGATGACAATAGAATTCTTTTCAGGAAGGATCCCGGCTGGGTGATCGATCCGGATGCTTTCGGGCTGGAGACACTCGATATTCTTGAACTGGACAGTGAGGATGCCGACGGGGCCGGCGTGACCGGGGCAGAAGATGCGGGAGGAGAGAAGCTTGCCGGTGGTGATAAACATGCTGGAAGTGAAAAGCATACCGGTGGTGGAAAGCAAGCGGAAGGCGGATCGGAGCAGGAAGTTGCCAAAAAGGGTGGCAGCAGGCGGGGTACGGAACCAGTGCGGAAATCTTCAGGTGTGCCCATAGAGGGTTCCGTCAGACGGGTTGAGAGAAAACCTGTCAACAAATGGAAGATTATCTGGATCGTTGTAGGATCGCTGATCGCTGTGCTGGTGCTGATTCTGCTGATCCCTTCCGGGAACGGTATTGAATTTGGCAGGGAGGGCATTGTGATCAGGGAAAGCGAGGAGACGGTAGCACCGGATAAACTGTCACCCGACGTGGGAAAGGACCTGAAGGAGGAGCAGGGGAAAACGCCGGTGGACCAACCGGTGGACGAACAAGAGACACCTGCGGAAATGCCCGGCGTTCAGCCGAAGGCTCCGGAACACAATTATTTTATTATTGCAGGGAGCTTTCAGAACCTGCAGAACGCCACTGAGCTGATGAACGAGCTTCAGGCAAAGGGATTTCCAGCGGAGATGATCACCACGGAAAACAGGATGTACCGTGTTTCGGTGCAATCGTATGCTGAGCGCGACCAGGCGATCAGGGAGCTGCCGCGGGTGAAGTCAGAGTCGGGAATGGATGGTGCGTGGGTGATGACCCGCTAGCGGATCAATTCACTTCGGCGCCGTTGTGGGCCTCGTTGCCGGGTTCAACAAAGAACAGTTTTCCGTCGTTATTTTCTGAAAGCAGGATCATTCCCTGTGATTCTATTCCCTTGATATTTCGCGGGGCGAGGTTGGCCAGCACGCATACTTTTTTGCCTGGAAGATCTTTCGGTTCATAGTATTCAGCAATTCCCGAGACGATGGTGCGGACATCGATCCCGGTGTCGACCACCATTTTGATCAGCTTTTTTGTTTTGGGCACCTTTTCTGCTTCGAGGATGGTAGCCGTGCGGATATCCATCTTTGTGAAATCCTCAAAAGCGATCTCCGGTTTCTGCGGTGATACGTATATATCTTTTCGTCCGGCCTCCTTCGTCTTCCGGAGTTTTTCAAGCTGGTTCTCTATTGCTTCATCATCGATCTTTTCGAAGAGCAGCTCGGCACGGTTGATCCTGTGTCCCGGTTTCAGCAGTTCATCCTTGTACAGCAGTTCCCATGCTTTTTGCTGATACCCGAGATACCCCCGCAGCTTCTCCATGGAGAAGGGGAGAAACGGTTCAAGTAAAATTGTGAGTGCCGTTGTGATCTGCAGGGAGATATACATGATCGTCTGCACCCGCTCCTGGTCGGTCTTAACCACTTTCCACGGCTCTGTATCGGCCAGGTATTTGTTGCCTAGCCGGGCCAGGTCCATCGCCAGCTTCACCGCCTCCCTGAAGCGGAAGCTTTCGAGGCTCTTTTCCACTGATGCAGTGATGTTCCGGATCTCAGCCAGTACCTCTTTGTCATTTTCCAGCAAGGTGGCAGGAGCCGGAACCTCACCGTCGTAGTATTTGCCGGTGAGCACCAGGGTCCTGTTCACAAAATTGCCCAGGATGGCCACCAGCTCATTGTTGTTCCTGTTCTGAAAATCCTTCCAGGTAAAATCATTGTCCTTGTTTTCTGGCGCGTTTGCACAGAGCACGTACCTCAGCACATCCTGCTTTCCGGGGAAATCCTCCAGGTATTCGTGCAGCCATACCGCCCAGTTCCTGGAGGTGGATATCTTGTCATTCTCCAGGTTGAGAAATTCGTTTGCCGGCACGTTGTCGGGCAGGATGTAGGTTCCCTCCGCCTGCAACATCGCCGGGAAGATGATACAATGGAACACGATGTTATCCTTACCGATGAAGTGGATCATCCGGCACTCCTTGTCCTTCCAGTACTTTTCCCAGTCGGGCGTGAGCTCCTTTGTGGCGGAGATATAACCGATCGGGGCATCGAACCAGACATAGAGTACCTTTCCCTCGGCGCCTTCCACGGGCACCGGCACCCCCCAGTCGAGGTCGCGGCTCACCGCCCTGGGTTGCAGTCCCTGGTCGATCCACGATTTGCACTGTCCGTATACATTGGGCTTCCACTCCTTGTGTCCCTCCAGGATCCACTCCTTCAGCCACGGTTCATACCTGTTCAGTGGCAGGTACCAGTGTTTGGTCTCTTTCAGTATCGGCTTGCTGCCACTCAGCCTGGAGGTGGGATCGATCAGATCGGCCGGGCTGAGGGATGTTCCGCACTGTTCGCACTGGTCGCCGTAGGCACAGGGATTGCTGCAATGCGGACAGGTACCCGTGATGTAACGGTCGGCCAGGAAGGTATTGGCCTCCTCGTCGAAATACTGCTCCGAAGTTTTTTCAAGCAACTTTCCCTCGTCAAACAGTTTTCTGAAAATTTCCGAGGCGGTTTCGTAATGTGTCTTATTGGAGGTGCGGGAGTAGATATCGAATGCGATCCCGAAATCTTCAAAAGCCTTTTTATTGATCGCATGATACCGGTCTACGATCTCCTGGGGCGACACCCCTTCTCCGCGCGCCTTCAGGGTGATGGGCACGCCATGTTCATCGGAACCGCAGACATGGATAATATCCTTTCCACGCAGCCTTTGGAAACGCGTATATATATCGGAGGGAACGTATACACCGGCAAGGTGTCCGAGGTGAAGCGGTCCGTTGGCATAGGGAAGGGCAGAGGTAACCAGGGTTCTTATGTAATCTTTCATTGCATCCGTAATGTTGTTATGACTTGGTCCGCCATAGCTTGGGTTTTAAACTATGCGCAAAGATAAAAAATTAATATCTTCGCTGTCATGGGATCGATTATTTCACCGCCTCTGCTAAAAAAGGGCGACACAATTGGCATTTTTGCACCGGCACGCAAGGTCACGGAAGAGGAGATGAAGCCTTTTATTTCCCTGGTGCAGGAGGCAGGATACCGGGTAAAAGTGGCACAAAACATAGTTGGAAGCGAGGGACCGCTCTCCGGTTCTGTCGAGGTGCGACTGACCGGTATTCACCAGATGTTCACCGATCCCGCTGTAAAGGCGGTGTTTGCTGCCAGGGGTGGATATGGCACGGCGCAGTTGCTGGCAGGAATGGATTGGGAGGTGATCCGCGAAAACCCGAAATGGCTCATCGGGTTCAGCGATGTCACCGCGCTGCATGCAGCATTCGGGAAGTTCATGGAGACGGTGCATGGGGTGATGCCCTATTCGCTGGTGATGGAGGAGCCGCAGCAGGAGCCATCGTTCAGCCATCTTTTTGATATCCTTTCCGGTAAACAGTTGCATTATACCGTTAATGATCACCCATTGAATGTGGAAGGGGTTGTTGAAGGAGCAATTACGGGAGGGAACCTTTCGGTGCTTTTTTCACTGGCGGGAACGCCGTTTGAGCCCGATTATGATGGAAAGATCCTGTTTTTGGAGGATGTGGATGAGTACCTCTACCATATCGACAGGATGATTCTCAATTTTGAGTTGCGGGATATCTTTCGCAGGATCGCGGGGTTGCTGGTCGGGAGCTTCTCAGGGATGCATGATAATGCGCTGCCGTTTGGGAAAAATTCATTGGAGATCATTGCGGAACGTGCCTGTAAATATAATGTTCCGGTCATGTTTGGTTTTCCGGCCGGACACGAAAAAAGCAATTTTCCACTGATATTCGGAAGGGTGGGCACATTAACTGTCAGGAAGGGAGAAAATTCCCTTGGTATGTAAACACCTAACCTGACAAGCATGGCTGAATCACACGATTTTGGTGCCAGGGCCGAAGCGTTCGCGGCCGAATTTCTTATCTCCAGGGGCTATTGTATTCTGCACCGGAACTGGACCTACGGTCACAAGGAGCTTGATATAATCTGCACCGACGGCAAGTTGCTCATTATTGTTGAGGTGAAGGCCAGGAAACAGCACAGTTTCCCTCCCCCGGAGGACCTTTTATCGCCCGCCAAGGAGCGATTTATCATTGAGGCGGCGGAGCATTATCTTTTTCAGTATGCCGTTCGGATGCCGGTGAGGTTTGATCTTCTGACCGTCATTTTACAGGGTTCATTCTTTGACCTGGAGCACCTGGAGGATGCCATCATCCCCGGGGTGGAGCGGTGTTGATCATTAGACCACCATCAGGTTGCAGCCTCTTACATCGGAGTGGTCGGACCTGCCTGTGACCTCAAAGGAGCCATCTTCCATGACCTTTCCGGTATCTTCCGTGGCAATAAAACTGCAGGAGTAAAGGTTGGCCAGATCGATGATATTGATACCACCGGCTCTGCCTGCCGGCATGGTTGTGAAGGGGTCGTAGAGGTCCCTGACCAGGATCTTCATCCAGGGAGGAGCATAAAATTTTCCCGAGCCGGCGGAGTAGGCCTGTGACAGCAGCTCGGTCATACCGTATTCAGAGTGAATGGCCTTTACATTGAAAGCGTTTTGCAGGATCCGGTGCAGCTCTTCCCGCACCAGCTCCCTTCTGCGGCCTTTCATACCGCCTGTTTCCATAACCGTGATGTTTTCTGAGAGGCCAACCGGGTGTTGTTCTGCCATGTCGAGCAGTGCAAAGCTGACCCCCAGCAGCAGTGTAGGGGTTCCATCGGCAACCCGTTGTTGAAGCCTGTTGGCCAGCTCCGCGTAATTGTTCAGGTAGAAGCCGCTGTCGGGGTGCCAGCTCAGCTTTACCAGGTGGTTCATCATGTATACCAGGGAGGAATCCTCCCGCTCCAGGTAGGAGGGAAGCAGTGCAAGAATGCAGAGATCCTGCGGTTGTCCGTAAAACCGGGTGAAGGTTTTCAGCGCGCTTTGCAGGTAGAGCCCGGTGGAGACCACATAATGAGCGGAGGGTTGCTGTCCGGTTGTCCCGCTGCTCCGGAAAACCAGCTCCGGCTCCCTGTTTCCGGTGATGACTTTTTCAGATTTAAAAAGATTGATGGGCAGGAACGGGATCTCCCCTGCCGAGTTGACTGATTCGGACCGTATGCCCAGTAATGAGAGGTATTTGCCGTATACCCTGTTTCCGGCAGCCTGCCGGCGAAAAACATCAAGTGCCAGGGCGTTGAACTCCCCGGCACTTTTGATGTTCAGTATTCGTTGTTCGAGATGTTGCATCTCAACATTTTCATCTACCCCTTGATCGCTTTTACACCGGGTAGTGTCTTGCCTTCCATATACTCCAGCATGGCGCCGCCGCCGGTGGACACGTAGCTTACCTTTTCGTCGAGTCCGAATTTTTTCACTGCTGCAACAGAATCACCGCCCCCCACCAGGCTATATGCGCCTTTTGAAGTAGATTCGGCGATCGCTTTGGCAATGGCAACGGTACCCTTCTGGAAGTTGGGCATCTCGAATACACCTACCGGTCCGTTCCAGAGGATCGTTTTGGAGTTCATGATCACATCGGTAAACAGCTCAATGGTTTTTTCGCCCACATCCAGTCCCATGAATCCCTCCTTGCCTTCCATGATCGGTGCAGTATCGGTTTTTGCCTCATTGCTGAACTCATCGGCCAGCACCTGGTCGACCGGCAGTACCAGGTTGACATCCTTCTCTTCAGCTTTTTTCATGATCTCCAGTGCAAGGTCGAGTTTATCCTCTTCACAGAGGGAGTTTCCGATCTCGCCGCCTTTCGCCTTAATAAAGGTGTAGGTCATACCACCCCCGATAATCAGGTTATCGGCGCGGTCGAGCAGGTTCTCAATAACCTGGATCTTGTCAGACACCTTGGCACCACCCATGATAGCGGTGAAGGGTTTTTCAGACTCCTTAAGCACTTTGTCCAGGGCTTTCAACTCGTTGTTGATCAGGAACCCGAACATTTTAGCATCCTCAGCGAAGAAATCTGCAATAACCGCAGTGGAGGCATGTGCGCGGTGCGCTGTTCCGAAAGCATCATTCACATACACATCGGCATAGGAGGCGAGTTTCTCTGCAAACTTTCTGGTGGCTGCCTGCTCTTCCGGAGTTTTAACCTTGTCCTCGGCTGAGTAGAACCGGAGGTTTTCGAGCAGCAGCACCTCACCGGGTTTCAGTCCGGCAGATTTCTCCTTTGCCTGATCGCCCATACAGTCATCGGCAAACTGAACATCCACGCCCAAATGGCCGGAGAGTGTCGGGATCACATGCTTGAGTGAAAACTTCTCCTCGGGTCCCGATTTCGGTCTTCCCAGGTGCGACATCAGGATGGCGGAGCCGCCATCATCAATGATTTTTTTTATCGTGGGAAGTGCTCCGACGATGCGGTTGTCGTCTGTAACGACAAAGTTCTCATCCAGTGGTACGTTAAAGTCCACCCTTACGATCGCTTTTTTGTTGGCAAAATTGTAATTGTCAATGATTTGCATGGTATTTTGTTTAAGTAAAAATTATAATTACCGATAAGAGACACAAAGGTAATACTATTGCAGCAAAGTTCAAACAGATTGAATTGCTTGTCTCTCCATGAAGTCAGGCAGCTTTATTGCTGCCATATTTTACACGCTCCTGTTTAGGCGAGGGATATAATTCATATAAGAACGCTGGCACTATTCAGGGATACCGTTTTATTTTGTTAATTTTGTATGGATCTTCAGAAATAAAAGAACAGGTATGCTATTCAGGGAGGTGCTTGGACAGGAGCATGTAAAAAAGCGGCTGATTCAATCGGTAAAAGACAACCGGGTGAGTCATGCCCAGCTCTTTTTTGGTCCGGAAGGGACCGGAAAGCTCCCCCTTGCAATTGCATACGCACAGTACATGTGTTGTGAGGCTCCTTCTGAAGATGACGCATGCGGAACCTGTCCCTCATGTATCAAATACGGCAAGCTTGTCCATCCGGATCTCCATTTTGTCTTTCCCGTGGTGAAGCTCAAAAAGGGATCAGGCAATACTGTGAGCGATGATTTCATCTCACAATGGAGGGAAACGATATTGTCAAATCCATATATCTCGGAAAACCGGTGGTATGAAGTAATCGGTGCAGAGAACAAGCAGGGGCTGATCAGCAAAGCCGAAAGTGATGCTGTATTGCGTAAGTTGAGCCTGAAATCATTTGAGGCCCCCTACAAGGTGATGATCATCTGGCTGGCTGAGAAGATGAATGCATCTGCTGCCAACACCCTCCTGAAGTTGCTGGAGGAGCCGCCTGATACAACGGTTTTCCTTTTGTTGGCGGAGCATACAGATCACATATTACCGACCATCCTCAGCAGGACACAGATGATCAGGGTCGGACCGCTGGGGGAGGCAAGCATCAGAAAAGGATTGCAGGAGCGTTTTCCGGGCGATGAGCTGATGGCCGATGATGTGGTTCGCCGGGCCAATGGTAATTATGGGATAGCCATACAATTGATGGAGGAGGGAGAGCTGGACCGGGAAAACTTTGATGAGTTTGTTTTTCTTATGCGCAAATGTTATGGACGGGAGATTGTTGAATTGCACCGTTGGACCGAGAAGCTGGCCGGATGGGGCAGGGAGAGGCTGAAGCTGTTTCTCACCTATGCACTGCGTATGATCAGGGAAAATTTTATGCTCAATCTCCGGCAGAAGGAGATCACCTATCTATCCAAAAAAGAGTATGAGTTTTCAGCCCGTTTTTCAGCTTTCATACATACCGGTAATGTATTTACAATGGCGTCGGAATTTCAGCGTGCCGCAGAGCATATTGAGGCGAACGGTTATCCAAAGCTTGTTTTGCTCGACCTTGCCATCAAGAATATAATGCTGCTGAAGCAGCCTGCGCCCGTTGAAGATGGCAATTGACAGTGCAGACCGGCGATCACCCGGGTAATTTTTATCGGCAGGCATCTCTCTCTTGCCTTTCAGGTTTCACCTTAAATGCCTAACTTTGTAAAGTTGATAATTCGTCAACCACAATACTGTTGTTGTATGGAAAGTATGATTGCAAGGGGGTGTTGTTCAAAGAAGCAACTGGAGATAACCAACGATAACACAGATCGTCTGGAGTATTATTTTGGCGGTTGCGGCAAGTTGGATTCTTTTAACTGGATCAGGGAGCTGACAGGTGATTTTGATATTCCTGACATTGTTGAGATCAGGTTTAAGAATACGAGGAAGGAGATTTACCGCAATGTGAACGGATTGCGGCTGAAGCGGGGTGATTTTGTTGCTGTGGAGGCCTCTCCGGGGCATGACATAGGGATCATCACGCTGGCAGGGGAGATTGTTGAAAAGCAGCTTGCCAAAACAAAATTTGATCCGCGGATCGATGAACTTAAAAAGGTCTACAGGAAGGCGAAGCCGGCAGATCTTGAGAAGTGGGAGGAGGCGATCGGCCTCGAGCATTCAACGATGCTTAAAGCGCGGAGCATCGTGGAGCAGCTCAATTTGGGCATGAAGATCGGGGATGTGGAGTACCAGGGCGACAAGACCAAGGCGATCTTTTATTATATCGCTGATGAAAGGGTCGATTTCAGGGAGCTGATCAAAATACTGGCAGAGACTTTCAGGATCCGGATCGAGATGCGGCAGATCGGGGCCAGGCAGGAGGCGGGCAGGATCGGGGGGATCGGTACCTGCGGAAGGGAGTTGTGCTGTTCATCGTTCATTACCAATTTTGTATCGGTAAGTACGCAGGCGGCCCGTGTTCAGGAAATTGCATTGAATCCGACCAAGCTGGCCGGACAGTGCGGGAAATTGAAGTGTTGCCTGAATTACGAAGTCGACAGTTATGCGGATGCACGAAAGGATTTTCCCGACAGGAACGTTTACCTGAAGCTGGCCGGCGGGAAGGCCATGCACCAAAAGACAGATGTTTATCGTGGGGTGATGTGGTACTCGCTCGATATGGAAAAAGCAGCCATGTCGTTTGTGCCGGTGCCGGTAGAGCGGGTCATTGAAATCATTGCGCTGAACAGGAAGAATATTTTTCCTGACACCCTTCTTGAGGCTTATCAGCAGATTGTTCCTGAGAAACCTGAACAGTACAGGGATGTTGTTGGTCAGGAGAGCATCACGCGGTTTGAAAAAAAGAACAAAAAAAGGAGCAAGGGAAGAGGCAGGAACAGGCCCGGACCCCGTCAACGTAACAGGTGATGAACAGAAAGATCTTTTCACTGGTATTGCTGCTGATCGCCATGCTTGTCCATGTATCGTGCGACAAACAGATGGTGTTTAATGAGTTTCAACGGATAGATAACGGTAGCTGGGGATGGGATGAGCCGGTGAATTTTTCCTTCAGCATCGAGGATACAGTCACACTGCACGATCTTCAGATCCAGTTGCGCCATACCACTGAGTATCCGCTTAGCAATCTATATATGTTTGTTCACGTGGAGGGTCCGTCGGGCCAGCGTATGAACGATACCATTCAATTCATTCTTGCTGAGAACAGTGGAAAGTGGATTGGAAAGGGTATCGGCAACATCCGTGAGATAGGCTACCTCTACAGGAAAAATACGGTGTTTCCCGATACCGGTATGTACTCGGTCTCCATTGAACAGGCCATGCGTCTTCCCGAGGTACCGGTTGCGGAGATTGGATTGAGGATCCGGAGAGCAAATCCATAAGGTTTTTACGTTTTGGGTAAGAACAAGCTTAAAAAGTTCTCGGAAATGGAGACATTTCAAAGGGTTTTCCAACCACCTTTTGAAGATGTTTTCGGTAAGGACCACTTTCTAAAGGGAAGGTGGGGAACGGAAGTTTTCGGTAACCGGCAACCCATTGTTCTGGAGCTGGGGTGCGGAAAGGGTGAATACACGGTTGAACAGGCAGTTATGGACCCCGGAAGAAATTTTATCGGGATCGATATCAAGGGAGCGCGGATCTGGAGGGGGGCGAAACTTGCCAATGAGAAAGGGCTGGTCAACGTGGCATTTTTGCGGACACGCATCGAGTTTATCGAATCGTTTTTTGCACCGGGGGAGGCAGACGAAATATGGATCACCTTCCCCGATCCGCAGCTAAAAAGGAGAAGAAATAAAAAGCGGCTCACAGGTTCGCTCTTCCTGAACCGGTACCGGGAATTTCTTCGCAACAACGGGATCGTTCACCTGAAAACAGACAACGTTCAGTTGTATGTATATACACTTGCTTTGGTCAGATATAACCGGCTGGAAGTGCTTTATGAGACACGCGATCTTTACAATGCCCCTTTTCTGAACGACACCCTGGCCATTCAGACCTATTACGAGAAGCAGTTTATTTCGGATGGCTGCAAAATCAATTACCTCTCTTTCAGGCTTCCCTCAGGCAGAACAATTGAAGATTTACCGGAAGATGCGGCAGGATGATCACTTTTTTGAGCGGGTGTATGGGGTGGTAAAGAAGATACCACCCGGAAGGGTTACCTCTTACGGTGCCATTGCCCGATCTGTCGGAGCACCACAATCCGCACGCATGGTAGGCTGGGCGATGAACAGTTCCCATACCCGCAGTGATTTTATCCCCGCCCACAGGGTGGTGAATCGCAACGGACTGCTTACCGGTAAACACCATTTTGGGGGTCCGGATGTAATGGCACAACTTCTTGAGAGTGAAGGGGTGCAGGTAGTCGATGACCAGGTGGTTGATTTTCAACGCCTTTTTTGGGATCCTGTGCCAGAAACGGAACTGTAAAGAATTAATCTAAATAAAAAAAATGGCTATCTTTGCATATAAATTCTTTTTGTTATGAGTATTACCAAAGAGCAGGTGTTGGAGGCGTTGAAACGGGTGGTACATCCCGCTTCGAGGAAGAATATTGTTGAATTGGGAATGGTGGAAAACCTTACCATTGATGGTATGGAGGTTCGCTTTGCACTTCGGTTCAACCGTCCAAATGATCCTTTTATACAGTCGATGAAAAAATCGTGTGTAAGTGCCATTGAGTCGCAGCTTGGCGAGGAGGTGAAGATCAGGGGGAACATCGGCACCAATGTTCCGGAGCAAAGTGAGACGCGTGAGTTACTGCCGGGTGTAAAGAATATCATTGCAGTGGCCTCCGGCAAGGGGGGGGTCGGAAAATCGACTGTGGCAGTGAACCTGGCGATCGGATTAAAGAAACAGGGATATGCTGTCGGGCTATTGGATGCTGATGTATATGGTCCGTCCATTCCCAAGATGTTCGACATGGAGGAGGCCCGTCCGGAAGGAAAGACTGAAGATGGTGTTGAGTGGATTGTTCCCATTGAGAGATATGGTATCAAGCTGTTGTCGGTAGGTTTTTTTGTGAAACCTGAAGATGCCCTGGTATGGCGCGGACCGATGGCAACGAGTGCATTAAAGCAGCTGATCTCGCAGGGTGACTGGGGGGAGCTCGACTACCTTGTGCTTGATCTGCCGCCGGGTACAGGCGATGTTCACCTGACCATTGTACAGGAGGTGCCGGTTACGGGTGCGATCATTGTGAGCACGCCCCAGGAGGTGGCATTGGCGGATGTTGTTAAGGGGATCAGTATGTTTACAGGCGATAAGGTCAATGTTCCGGTACTCGGACTGGTGGAGAACATGGCGTGGTTTACCCCGGAAGAGCTGCCGGATAACAAATATTACATCTTCGGGAAAGAGGGTTGTAAGAAGCTGGCGGAAAAGCTTGGGATTGCGTTGCTCGGGCAGATCCCCATTGTTCAGGGTATCTGCGAATCGGGCGATGAGGGTCTTCCGGTGGCTGAGGATAGCGATTCAACCATGGGGAAAGCCTTTTCGGAGCTGGCTGTAAAGGTGGTGGAGGCGACAGAGAAGAGAAACAGAGAGCTGGGCCCCACAAAAAAAGTAGAGATCACGACGAAATAGTCTCAGAAAAATAACAGGATAAATACAGATAATAATGGAAGAGATAAGAAGCCGGGTTGAGAAAGCACTCGAGAAGGTCCGTCCCTACCTGGTGGCAGACGGGGGAGATATTGTGCTGGTTGAAGTAACCGACGACCATATTGTAAAAGTTCAGCTTACCGGGGCATGTCATGGTTGCCCTTTCAGCATGCAGACCCTCAAGGCCGGGGTTGAGATGGCCGTAAAAAAAGAGGTTCCCGAGATCAGGGAGGTGGTACAGGTGAATGAAATGTAATAAATCCCTTGCGACAGGATTAGTCTGTTACGCGGGCAATGTTTATTTTTGTTGCCTGTGTAAAATATCTGGTGATAAACATAGTTAGTATACTAAGTAATTATATGGTCTTGTCCCAGGGTAAAAACCTACATACATGGTTGCTCCTGCTGGTAATCACAGGGTTGGCAACATCCTCCTGCAGTGTTGAAAAAAACACGGCTGCATCGCGCAATTTCCATAACCTGGTATCCCATTATAACATCTATTTCAATGCGACGGAAAGCTTCGAGAAGGGGATGATCCGTGCCAGGGAGTCTTTTGATGATGATTTCACCACGATATTGCCCCTTTTCTATTATGAAGAGGAGTCGGTTCACCAGGCTGTGTCATCGCAAATGAAACGAGCGATTGACAAGAGTACCAAGGTAATCACGTTCCATTCCATCACGGCCAAACCTGATGTGAAAAAGGGCAGGCAGACCGAAAAGGATAAGGCTTTTTATGAGAAGACGGAATACAACAAGTGGGTGGATGATTGCTATATACTGATAGGAAAGTCATACATGTACGAGGGGAAGTTCTTCATGGCCGCCGAGTCGTTCAACCATGTGATTCAAAACTTTCCTGAAGAGGAGACCTATTACCTGGCCCTGGCCTGGCTGCTGCGGGCATACAACGTGATAGGAGCCGATGACCGGGCCGAGGAGGTGCTTGTCTTGCTAAGAGATGTTGATAAATTTCCAAAGAAATACCTGGAGCAGCTTTATACGGGTATTGCAGATTATCATATGAGGAGGGAGGAGTATGCCAAAGCCGCTGAGAATCTGGAAAAGGCATTGGACACCAGGCCGAAAAAGCAGAAAAGGATCAGGTACAGGTATATCCTGGCCCAGCTTCACAAGGAGGCTGGCAACGGCGAAGCTTCGATCAGGAATTACAAGCGTGTGGTAAGGATGAACCCACCGTATGTAATGTCGTTCAATGCCAAGGTGAGTATGGCTGAGGCATTTCAGTCGGGCGCTACCGACAGCGGAGAGATTATCAAGTTGCTGAACAAGATGTTGAAAGACTCCAAGAATGATGAATTCAGGGACCAGATATACTATGCGCTGGGAAATATCTACAGGGAGAAGGGGGAACATGACAGGGCCATTGAATATTACCACATGTCGGTGAGGGCGAGCGTTCAGAATAACTACCAGAAAGGACAGTCGAGCCTTACGCTTGCAGAGATCTACTACAACGAGCCGCGGTACAACCTCTCGGCTGCTTATTACGACACTGCTGTAAATCTGCTTAGCGAGGACTACCCCAATTATGCCACGTTAAAAAACAGATCTGAAAGTTTGAATGACCTTGTGAGGAACTTCAATACTTATGAATTGCAGGATAGCATACAGGTTCTTGCCGGGATGACGGAAAGTGAACGGTTGGCGGTCATTGACGGGATCATTGACAATGTAAGGAGGGAGGAGCAGGAGGCGCGGATGCGTGAACAGGAGGCGATGCAGGACCTCCAGTCCGGAAGATCAGGTTTTATGGATAGTCAGACCGGGTTTGGCGGGGGTACCCAACAGGGTGGCAAATGGTATTTTTATAATCTGAATGCCAGGAGTTTTGGTCAGCCCGAGTTCAGGATGAAGTGGGGTGACAGGAAGCTGGAGGATAACTGGCGGCGCAGTAACAAGCAGTCGGCTACCGAACTGATTGAGGAGGGGGCAGATAATGGTGAAGTGGCTGCAGAAGGGGAAGAGGTAGTGGTGATTGACAATAAATCGAGGGAGTTCTATTTGCGCGATATACCGCTGAGCGATTCTGCAATGGCTGTTTCGCACAAAAAACTGGAGGAGGCCCTGTATAATATGGCGATGATCTACAGGGATGATATGCTGGATTATCAATTGGCCATTGATGCACTGGAGGAGCTGGTGAGCAGGTATCCCGACGGTGAATATACCATGGCATCCTACTACTATCTTCACAGTTTATACAACAATATTCAGCAGCCGGCCAGGGCGGATCATTATAAGAATCTGTTGAGCCGGAAGTATCCGGAGAGTCACCTTGCAAAGCTTTTAACCAACCCTGAATATATCAGGGAGCTTGAGGAGGAGGAGCGCAAGGTCGAACGGTTTTACGAAGATGTGTATACAGCTTTTAAGGATGAGCGGTATGGTGAGGTTATCAGAAGGGTTGATCAGGGGCTGGATATGGTTGGACAGAACCGTGATATTGCAGCCAGGATGTCGTACCTGAAGGCACTCTCAATAGGTGCCCAACAGGGGAAGGAGGCTATGAAAACTGAGCTCGACTCGGTTGTTGCCTGGTACCCCGGAACAGAGATTGCGGCGGAGGTACAGGAGATCATCGATTACCTGTATGTTACATTTCCGGAATTCAAGGAGGCTGACCAGGAGCGGGAGGCAGTACAGTTGTATACCTATCAGCCGGAAGCTGATCACAGGTTTTTGCTTGCGGTACGGAAGTCTGAGAACCTGAACCTTATCAATTTTAATTTGTTGAATTTTAACCTCGATTATTTCAATGCATACGACCTGAAGATCGGGATGCATCAGCAGCTTACAGATTATAACCTTCTGACTGTAACAGGATTTGCCGGCTTTGAGGGGGTGTCGAGATATGCAGCAAGGATCCGCGAGGATATTGTTGAGGTGATGGGCGAGATTCCCGGGGAGGCCTATGAGGTCGTTCTGATCTCCGATGAAAATTATGCCACGCTGCTTGAGGCGAAGGAATTTGTACCATACCTGTTGTTTTACAGGCAAAATTATAGTGAATGATGGCGGGTGAGATCAGTATATTGTGGACGGATGATGAGATAGACCTTCTTAAACCCTATATTTTATTTCTCGAGGAGAAGGGTTACCATGTGCTTACGGCCAGCAACGGCGAAGAGGCGCTTGAGCTGGTGCGTGAACATACCTTTAACCTGATCTTTTTGGATGAGAACATGCCGGGACTGAGTGGACTGGAGACGCTGGAACAGATAAAGAGCATCAGTCCATCCGTGCCGGTGATTATGATCACCAAATCGGAGGAGGAGGATATCATGGACGAGGCGATCGGGAGCAAGATCGCCGACTACCTGATCAAACCGGTGAATCCGAAACAGATTTTGCTGACCATCAAGAAGCACATTGATACCAGGCGGCTGGTGACACAGAAGACCACCTCTGCCTACCAGATGCAATTTGGTCAGATAGGATCGCTGATCAACATGGCAGCTACCTTTGAAGATTGGGCGGATGTCTACCGAAAGCTGGTTTACTGGGAGCAGGAGCTTGAGGTTTCCGATGAGAGCGGGATGAATGAGGTGCTTAATATGCAATGGACCGAAGCCAACAATGGTTTTACAAAATTTATCAAAGGAAGTTATACGGGCTGGTTCTCTGGCGGGGAGTCGGACCGGCCTGTAATGAGTCAGCAGGTATTTCCCGGGACAGTGTTCCCGTTGCTTGAGAAGGGTAAAGTGGCAGTGCTGGTGATCGACAACCTCCGTTATGACCAGTGGAAGCTGATCGAGCAGCAGATCAACAGCTTTTTCAGGGTTGACGAGGAATTGATCTATTGCAGTATCCTGCCTACTGCCACACAGTATGCCAGGAATGCGATGTTTGCCGGACTGATGCCTTCGGAGATCAAGAGGCTCTCGCCACAGCTTTGGGTGGATGAAGAGGAGGAGGAGGGTAAAAACATGTTCGAGAAGGAGCTGCTTGCCGCCCAGATGCAGAGGCTCGGTATCAAAAGGTCGATGCACTATGAAAAAATATTAAACCAGCGGCAGGGCAAGCGGGTGGTGGACCAGTTCTCCGATCTGTTAAATTATGACCTGAACGTGCTGGTATATAACTTCGTTGATATGTTGTCGCACGCACGTACCGAGATGAATGTGATCAGGGAGCTGGCATATGACGACAGGACCTACCGCGCGCTAACGCTGACATGGTTCAACAACTCCTACCTGCTTGACCTGATCAGGCTGCTCTCTGCCAACAATGTCAGGCTGGTATTAACCACCGATCATGGTGCCATTCGGGTACAGAACCCGGTGAAGGTGGTGGGTGACAGGAGGACCTCGACGAACCTGCGCTATAAGCAGGGAAAAAATCTGAACTATCCCTCCAGGGAGGTGTTTGAGGTGCCGGATCCGGAAAAGATCCACCTGCCCAAAGCCAATGTGAGCAGCACCTATATTTTTGCCGGGGCGAATGACTATTTGGTGTACCCGAACAACTACAACCATTTTGTCAACCATTACAGAAATACATTCCAGCATGGCGGCATCTCGCTGGAGGAGATGGTGATACCATGTGTAACCCTGACACCCCGCTAAGGCGATGACAGAGATAAGAATTCCTTCTCTGGAAGATATCGACAGGGCCGCGAAGCAGCTTGTAAACCTGTTCGGTGGGCAAAAAAAGATCGCCATTTCGGGTGAGATGGGTGCCGGAAAAACCACCCTTATTCAGGCATTATGCCGGGTGATGGGGGTACAGGATGTGGTTGCAAGTCCCACCTTTGCCCTGATCAATGAATATTTTACGCCGGATGGCGAATCGATTTACCATTTCGATCTTTTCCGCATCGAGGATGTCTCCGAGTTGTACGATATAGGATACGAGGACTACTTCTATTCAGATGCAACCTGTTTTATCGAATGGCCCGAAAAGGCGATGGAACTGATGCCCGGGGATGTGCGGATGCTTACCATTCATGTGTTGGAGGATGGTACACGCGTGGTTACCGGTGGATCATCTGCCGGCAATTGATTTGACAATCCCCGTAAATTGTTCTAATTTTAGTTCGCCTAAACTAAAAGTGAATGAGAAAAGAAGGAAAACCGATTGATTTTACGCGGGAGGGCCTGTTGCCCAAGGAGGAGATGCTGGCGGTAAAGACCAGGAAACAGGAGATGGTTATAGGAATACCGAAAGAGAATCCGGAGAAAGAGAGCCGTGTTCCGCTCACCCCCGAGGCGGTTGAGATACTCTCCTGGCACGGTCACCGTGTAGTGGTCGAGTCGGGTGCCGGAGAGGCCGCCAATTATCCCGATAACCAGTATTCAGAAAGTGGTGCCATGATTGCTGAGAGCCGCGGAGAGGTTTATCAGTCAGATGTGGTTCTGAAGATTACCCCACCCGATCTTACCGATATCGGATTGATGAAGGAGCGCATTACGCTTATATCAACCTTCCAGATTCAGATTCATAAGGAGAAAGCCTATATTGAGGGACTGATGGGGAAGCGGATCACCGCCATTTCGATGGACAGGATCCGGGACGAGAACCAGTGCTATCCGCTTATCAGGAGTATGAGCGGGATTGCAGGAAACACCGCGGTGCTGATCGCCGGTGAGTACCTGAGCAATGTTCGCGGAGGCAAGGGGGTGATGCTTGGCGGTATCACCGGGATCACACCCACCGAGGTGGTGATTCTCGGGGCTGGTACAGCTGCCGAGTTTGCCGTTCGTGCTGCACTTGGCATGGGCGCTTTTGTGAAGGTGTTTGACGAATCGGTGCACCGGCTGAGAAGGCTGCAAGGGGCTGTTGGCTTGAACATCCCTACCTCGATCTTCCATCCGAACGTGATCGACAAGGCGCTGAAGTCGGCCGATGTGGTGATCGGTGCGGTAAGAAGCAACGATACCGGAAGGCCATTTTTTATTACAGAGGAGATGGTGATGGGGATGAAGAATGGGTCGGTGATTGTCGATATCAGTATCGATCATGGTGGTTGTGTGGCCACATCGGAATGCCGTACACAAAAGGATCCGGTATTCACTAAACATGGAGTGGTCCATTATTGTGTTCCCAATATTCCTTCACGTGTGGCAAGAACCGCCTCCATAGCGACCAGCAATGTGGTAACGCCGATATTGAAGAACCTGGGCCGGCTTGGAGGAATGTCGTCCCACCTGAAGGATGATGAAGGGTTACGGCACGGTGTATATATCTACAACGGATTGCTTACCAATGAGGTGCTGGGCAGGCGATTCGGGATCCCCTTCAAGGATATTGATCTGCTAATGGCTGCATTTTAGGGAGGATGGGAGTGATGAAACAGGCGTTAATGGTTGTAATGGTTCTGCTGTTGATTGCAGGATGTGAGTTGCAGGAGCGCAGGAACAGGGATGAGGTGATCATCAGCTCGAAGTTCAATTTTGAGACCGCCTCAGTGCTGGGATACAATTTTAGTTTGGAGAAGAGCACCAGTTTCCCGTCGACCGGCGATCCCCTGCCCGATATCATTGTTGATCAGTTCAGGCTGGTTGACGGCTCCGTGGAGCCCGGTTTCTCATCACCATCTAATCCGTATGGATTCTGGAAGGCGGGGGAGTACAGCACACTGGCTGAGTCGATGGATTTTTTTGAAAATGAGTTACAGGAGGTTGATCCAACGGTTGACTTTACGGCTTCGACCGATACGGTAAGGAAGTACCAGGTATATGTTCTGAAGACGACGCCCGGCAACTATGTGAAGATCCATGTAACGGAGATCTGGCAGATGGAGGATGCTGCAGGAAAGCATATCGATGTAAAGATCGATTACCAGTACCAGCCGGATGGAGGCACCAGTTTTTCGAATTGATATGCTGCTCTTTTT
>CAYOVC010000001.1:31931-36217 GCA_964407305.1 uncultured Bacteroidaceae bacterium
CCAGTACCAGCCGGATGGAGGCACCAGTTTTTCGAATTGATATGCTGCTCTTTTTCCATTTTTATTACTTTAGCGCCGGTTACTGCAGTTTTGTCGCCTGCACGGTAAAGACAAACTTGGTGAATTATAAGAGCAGCTTAGAAATTATTTTCCATTAAAAATAAAACATAATGTATTAACCAAACGTTTAAATGTACTATATTTGTACCAATAGTGGTACACAAATTTTAGAATTACAGCAATGATAATAGTAACCAGTAGGGAATTCCGTGACCATCAAAAAAAATATTTTGAAATGGTTGATAACAATGAGCAAATCATTGTTAAACGAAAAAATCGTGCATATAAACTTGTTCCGTTAAGTGATGATGATATGCTTGTTGATATCCCCAAAGAGTACAGATGCGATCCTTACGAGATTAGTCCGAATGGAGATATGTTTTGGGCTGATAAAAGAAATGTTGAGATAGTAAAAAAAGCTATTGAGAGCAAAGGGCAAATTGCTGACAAGCTTAATTCTGCCGATGAAATTAAAAATTTCCTGGATAGCATATAAATATGTACACGCTCCATATTACAGTTCAGGCAAAGAAAGATATTGCATTTTTGAAAAAGAACGGAGGTAAAGCAGTAACAAATAAAATTGAAAAGCTTTTACTTGAACTAATTGAGCATCCCCGAACTGGTACTGGTCAGCCTGAACAGTTAAGAGGCGACAGGCTAGGGCAATGGTCAAGAAGAATAGATAAAAGGAACAGGCTTATTTATACTATTGATGATGGTTTTGTCACGGTAAGTGTAATAACAGCCAGAGGTCATTACGACAACAAATAATTGAGTAAATGAATTTCGTATTAGTCGGTTTCATTATCTACCTCTGCCTGATTCTTCTGATCGGGTTTCTCACCTTCAAAAGCAATAAGAACCACAGTGATTTCTTTGTAGCCGGCAGGCGGTTGAACCCCTGGGTGGTTGCCTTTTCGGAGCGGGCGAGCGGGGAGAGCGCCTGGCTGCTGCTCGGTCTGCCGGGGGCGGCCTATGCATTGGGTTTCCTTGAATTGTGGACCGCCCTGGGCTGTGTCCTGGGGATCATCTTCTACTGGTTCGTTATTGCCAAGGAGCTGCGCATCCAGTCGGAAGCGGTTGACGCCATTACACTCCCCACCTTCTTTGCAGCGAGGTACCTGCGGGGACAGGCGGCGATCAGGATACTCTCCACCATCATCATTATTTTCTTCTTCATCTTCTACCTGTCGGCCCAGATCAACGGGGCGGGCAAGATCCTAAATGTGACCTTCGGCATCAGTCCGGTGAATGGGATGCTGATCGGTGCGGTGGTGATCATCTTCTACACCATGATGGGCGGATTTTTTGCTGTGGCGTGGACCGACCTGGTACAGGGGGTGATCATGATCGGTACGCTGGTGATCCTGCCGATTGCCGGTTTCATTGAGCTGGCGGAGCGGGGCGTCACCATTTCCGGGGAGATGGGAGGTATGACTACAGCCGACGGACTATCTTTATTCTCCCTTACCGGCGGGAAGACCGGATGGGCGGCAGCAGCATTGATTATCAGCGGACTGAGCTGGGCGTTTGGGTATATGGGTCAGCCCCACCTGCTCACACGGTTTATGTCGCTCCGTTCGTCGGAGAAGATGAAGGTTTCGCGGCGGATCGCCATTGCGTGGGCCATACCGGCTTTCACCGGTGCGATGCTTATAGGTGTTGTGGGGGTGGCGATGCATGGACAGGGATATTTTGCTGATGTTGAACAGATCATGCCCTATATGGCCACGACCCTGCTTCCCGCCTGGCTGGCGGGGATACTGATCAGCGGATCCATTGCGGCGATGATGTCGACGGCCGACAGTCAGCTGCTGGTGATCAGCTCCTCGGTGATCGAGGATTTTTATCACCGGACCATGGGACGGGAGGTAACCGACAGGATGATGCTCAGGGCGAGCCGGATCATTACGATTGTGATTGGTGCTGTAGGATTGGGTATTGCGATATCGTCGGATAAGCTTATTTTTGCGATGGTTTCCTACGCGTGGGCCGGGCTGGGGTCGTCGTTCGGACCGCTGTTGCTGCTGATGCTGAAGTGGAAGAGGGTGACGTGGCAGGGGGCGGTGGCAGGGTTGGTAACAGGGTCCCTGTCGACAGTGATCTGGTCGGAGATCACTGTGCTGGATGAGCTGATCAGCGTGAGGTTTGTATCCTTTGTGCTGGCTTTCCTGGCGGTCTGGCTGGTGAGCCTGGCAACAAAAGAGCAGACGGGGGATGTGAATCTGCAGAAGGTTTAAGGTTCAGAGAAGAGGAACGGTAAGGGGAATGATAGTCTTTAGCACCAGAAAGTTCGGGGAATATAGGGAATTTGAAAAAGAGAGTGCAACCCATCCGATGGGGGAGCTTGGGAATGGAGCGTTTAGAGAATGAAAATACTATATAATATTGGGGTCAGGTTCTATTACCTGGTGGTTTTGGTTGTTTCGGCCTGGAATTCCAAGGCGGCAAAATGGATCGCCGGTCGCAAGGGATGGGAGAAGGAACTGGCGGGAGCATTCAGCCGGGATGACAGGGTGGTCTGGTTTCATTGTGCTTCCCTGGGGGAGTTTGAGCAGGGGTGCCCGATTATTGAGATGGTACGCGAGGAGTACCCGCAATACAGGATCCTGCTTACCTTTTTCTCACCGTCGGGATTTGAGAAGCGGAAGGGCTATGCAGCGGCGGATGTGGTATGTTACCTGCCGCTTGACACGCGATCCGGCGTTAAGCGCTTTTTAGCTCTTGTACCGGTACATGCAGCCATATTTATCAAGTATGAGTTTTGGTACCATTTCCTGCGTGGACTGAACAGACAGGGAATCCCGGTTTACCTGGCCTCCGGACATTTCAACTCCTCACAGTTATTTTTCAGGTGGTATGGCGGGTGGTACCGGAAGTTCCTGAAGCGCTTCACCCATATTTTTGTGCAGGACAGCAGCTCGGCGGAGCTGTTGGAAAGATACGGCATCGACCGGGTTAGAGTTGCCGGTGATACGCGGTTCGACCGGGTGACAGCCATCAATGGTAATGGCTCGAAGAAAAAGCAGATGGGTTACTTTGCAGGGAATTTACCGGTATTGATTGCGGGTAGCACATGGGAGCGGGATGAAGTGATCATCAGGCAGTCCCGTTCAGAGATGAAGGAGAAGATAAAATGGGTCATTGCACCCCATGAGCCTTCGGAACAAAACATAGAACGTTTGAAGCAGTGGTTCCCTGATTTTCTGTTGTTTTCGGAAATGTTGAACGGCAGCATGAAGCAGGATGCCGGTGTACTGATTGTAGATACGATGGGTCACCTCTCGTCACTATACCGTTATGGATTCATGGCATATATTGGAGGCGGATTTGGCAGGGGAATTCATAATATCCTTGAGGCGACGGCTGCAGGACTGCCGGTAATGTTCGGACCCAACCACGAGCGCTTCAGGGAGGCTGTTGAGCTGAAGAATGACGGTGCCGCATATGTTGTAGAGCATGTAGAGGATATGGTCATTATAATAAGCGGGTTCCTAAGTAATGAAGAATTGTTAAAAGAGCGTTCGCAAATCGCTCTGAATTATACAGTTGGACGCACCGGGGCAACGGGTCGGATTGTTGATTTCGTGTTTAAAAGTAACGGCTGATTTTCGGGGTTAAGAATTCCATTTGATATAGTTTTAAATGCGCTGTTTTTTCTGGCAAAAAGATTAACATTTTATTCATGATTTGTTAATATGTACCATCCTTGGATCAATTTACTTTGCACTAAAATAATTTTAAACCTAAACAAAAATCTATGAAAAAAGTATTAAAATGTAGCCTGTTTCTCTTTGTTACAGGGATTTTTAGTCTCACTGCTCATGCACAGACTGTTGTTACAGGCGCCGTGATCGATGCCGAGTACAACGAAGGCCTGTTTGGCGCCACTGTGGTTGTGGAGGGAACTACGAACGGAACAGTTACCGATGTTACAGGAGAGTTCAGCCTTAAAGTTGAATCCCAGCCATCTATAGATCTCAAAATCTCTTATGTAGGGTATGAAACTCAGACCATTTCTGTTGATGCATCGCGCAGTACAATAGATATAGGTGAGATAAAAATGAATGCTACTTCGTTGAATATTCTGGAAATCAATGTTATCGCCGATCGCGCAAAAGAGCGTGAAACCCCAGTTGCTTTTTCAAATGTGAACGCTGCACAAATCGAGAACCAACTTGGATCCATGGACCTGCCGATGATCATGAACATCACACCTGGTG
>CAYOVC010000002.1:0-32332 GCA_964407305.1 uncultured Bacteroidaceae bacterium
CATCAAACACTACACAAATTATGAAACAGATATTCTTAATTCTGACAACGCTTGCTCTGATCGCACTAAGTGCGTGTGTTAGCAAGGAAGAAGAAGCTGCTACCAAAGCTGCCGTAGCTGCCGAAGCGAAAGCCGCAGCACTTGATAGTGTCAGTGCAGAATTCTTAAGCACGGTTGGTTCTTTTGACTTTGATATAATAACCAATATCAAAACCAATGCCGGCAAAGAATTCATGATGTACCAGTTGCCTGCCAAAACAGTTGTTGGGGTGGAGTATGGCGAGTATACAATTGAGGTACAACTGCCCAAGACCTATGTTGTGAAAAAATTACCTGGAGCGAATGCCTTTTTCAAAGGAAATCACAGAATCACCACATGGAGTCCTGCGCCCAGCAGCGGGTACGGTGTTGAATACCATGCCTGGCCAGGAAAGGTTGTTGCTACAGATTTCCTGATTACTTATTCTGATGACAAACTGGTGAAAGGTGGGATTTATGATGGATGGATGCGTATTGAATCTATTGCTCATTTGAAAAAAGTGATGGAGCCCGGAAAAAAGGTTGCGCTGACCGGAACCCTGCCTCTGTATTACGTTCACGTTTATGAGTATACAGGTCTAACCAAAGGGGCACTGAAATCCAGGCATTTGCTGTTTGCCGATGAAGTGAGGTAAGATGCAATAGCAGATGGATGAACTGTTCCTTGAAGTGAAGGAGCATGTTAAGGTTATTCCTTTTCCAGGTCCTCCCAATATTCGAGTGCACGGCGGGTATGGGGGATCACGATGGTGCCGCCGACCAGGTTGGCCACGGCGAAGATCTCCATCAGCTCATCTTTGGTTACCCCCTGTTCCATGCATTTTTCGAGGTGGTATTTGATGCAGTCGTCACACCGCAGCACCATCGAGGTGGCAAGTCCGAGCATCTCCTTGACCTTCGCCGACAGGGCACCATCGGTGTAGGTGTTGGTATCGAGGTTGAAGATCCGTTTGATAATCTTGTTGTCGGCCGCCAGCAGCCGCTCGTTCATCTTTTCCCTGTAGTCACGAAATTCCTTGATCTGATCGCTCATGGCAGAAATGTTTATGTTATAAAACTTTGGGTTTTGGCCCTGTACCGGTGTAAGTCCTGTAGCTTTTTTCCTCTTTCGCCAAGGCCTCTTGTCGGCTTCCATACCCCATTTTCCATAAAGAATTTGTCAGGTAGTACCGGAAGAAGGCAAAGGCTGTTGGTATTCAATGATATCATGATCGTACAACTTTACCCCGAAGTGTCGCTGAGGAGCAATTCGATATCTTTACCATTACGTAATCGCCCGGCCTGTGGTCCTCTCCCGGGAATACAACTACTTTGTTCTGACTGGTACGGCCGACGAGCTCCGACTTCGATTTCTTCGAGGTGCCTTCCACGAGCACCTCGTGAACCTTTCCGATATCCTCCTGCTTGCTCTTCAGCGACAGTTCCCCCTGAAGGGCAATGATCTCACTGAGCCGCCTGGTTTTTACAGCCTCCGGAACATCATCCTCATATTTTTTTGCGGCCAGCGTATCCGGCCGTTCGCTGTACTTGAACATATAGGCGAGATCGAACCCTGTCCGGCGCATCAGGCTGAGGGTCTCCCGGTGCTCTTCTTCCGTTTCTCTACAAAAACCGGTAATAATATCGGTAGAAATAGAGGCTTCAGGCAGGTACTGCCTGATCGCCTTTACTCTGTCTTCGTACATCTCCCGGGTGTACCCGCGTTTCATCCGCTTCAGAACAGCGGTACTGCCCGACTGCACCGGCAGGTGGATGCTGCGGCAGAGGTTGGGGTACCGTGCCATGGTTTGCAACAGCTCGTCCGACATATCTTTCGGGTGCGATGTGGCAAAACGGACCCTCAGCTGTGGGGAGATCCGGGCAATCCGTTCCAGCAGATCCTCAAACCTGACAATATCTTCCACATTTTCTTTCTTGCGGAGCTTTTTCTCATGGGATTTCACAGCTGACCGTTTTTTAGAAATGCTGACTTCCTTGCTGCTATAGCCATTGCTATTACTATTGCCTGCTGACTCCTGCTCCACTGTCCTAAAACCATCGCTACCGGCTCCTCCCGACTCCTGGCCATTTCTCGTCCCCACGTCTGCCTTGCTGCCGGCCTTTGTTTTTTTCGCACTGTCCGTCTCATCCCACAAATAGGAGTTCACATTTTGTCCCAGCAGCGTCACCTCCCTGTAACCTGCTTCAAAGAGCTCCCGCACCTCCCGTTCGATGGTCCCCGGATCGCGGCTGCGCTCCCTTCCACGGGTGAACGGCACCACGCAGTAGGCACAGAAGTTGTCGCAGCCCCGCATGATCGACACGAAGGCCGATACGTGGTTTTTGTCGAGCCGCACAGGGCTGAGGTCGGCATAGGTCTCCTCCATCGAAAGCAGGGTGTTGATCCCCTTCTGCCCATCCTCCACCTCTGCCAGCAGTGCGGGCAGCTCACGGTAGGCATCCGGACCCACCACCAGGTCAACCGACCGGTCCCCCTCCAGCAGCTTCTCCTTCAGGCGTTCAGCCATGCAACCGATAACACCCACGACCAGGTTGCCGTTCAGTTTTTTCTGGCGGCCGAATTCGGCGATCCGCTTGTTCACACGCTGTTCGGCATTGTCGCGGATCGAGCAGGTGTTCACCAGCACCAGGTCGGCCTCCTCCATCTTTTCGGTGACCTCGTACGCCTGCTTCTGGAGGATCGCCACCACTACCTCGGAGTCGACCACGTTCATCTGGCAGCCGTAGGTTTCGATATATAATTTCTTCTTGTGCATCGCTCTGAAATCCTCAACAAATTGGGGCATAAAATTAGTAAAAATCAGCGACCAGTCATCATCTGCCACCTCCCGCTGAACATTTTAACAGACGCTTACCATCCCATTCACCGATTTTTTTTTGCGACTCGCCGATTTGAATGGTGCAGGTTCGGTAAATCCCCGTAATATTGCAGTATCATTTAAACAGTTAAATCTTAATCTAGTGAAAATGGGAGCTGGTTTATTCTGGGGTGCGTTGTTGCTTGTATTGGGCCTGGCACTCATCATCAAAGTGGTTTTTAACGTGGATTTTCCCGTGTTTAAGATCCTGGTTGGCGTATTCTTTATATTCGTCGGACTCAAGATCCTGTTTGGCAGGGTGTTGATTCCCGAGGGGAAGATCGGTCCGGATGAGACGATCTTTAGCGAGCGTGTGTATGAAGGTCCGGAAGACGGAAAAGATTACAGCGTGATCTTTGGCAAAGGGGTGTACGATTTCACCCGGACCGATCTGAGCCAGGGGAGTGTTCATGTGGAGATCAATACGGTTTTCGGGGGAACGGTAATCAAGGTCAGGGAGGATATGCCCTACAAGATCAAGGCCGATGCTGTCTTTGCCGGGGCAGAGCTTCCCGGTGGGAACACAGCGGTTTTCGGGAGTTCAAAGTACAGCTCGGAGAACTACAGGGCCGATACTGCTGCGCTGCATATCACGGTCGGAGTGGTCTTCGGGGGTGTCCAGGTGATCAACCGGTAGCTATTTTCAAAATCAAGCTGTTTTCCTATTTTTGTAGGGTCCTTTCAGGCGGTTTTTTCTGCCGAAGGATCTTTACTGTTTTTTCAACGGTCAAACAAATAGATAGAATATGTCAGGACACAGCAAATGGTCAACCATCAAGCGTAAGAAGGGCGCCGCCGACGCCAAGCGGGGAAAGATCTTTACAAAACTGATCAAGGAGATCACCATCGCCGCCGAGTTGGGTGGCAGCGATCCGGAAACCAACCCGCGCCTGCGTTCGGCCGTGCAGACTGCCAAGGGGATGAATATGCCGAAGGACAATATCCAGCGGGCGATCAGCAAGGCCAACAAGGATTCGTCGAGTTTTCAGGAGGTGACCTTTGAAGGGTATCTGCCCCACGGCATTGCCGTCTTTATCGAATGCCTCACCGATAACAACAACCGTACGGTGAGCAGCGTGCGGGCAATTTTTAATAAACGCGGGGGATCGCTCGGCACCAACGGGTCGCTCTCTTTTCTGTTCGACAGGAAGGGGGTAATCACCGTTCCGAAGGGAGATATCGATCCGGAAGAGTTTGAGCTGGAGATTATTGATGCCGGGGTGGAGGAGATTGAACTGAACGACGATACCTTTATGATCACAACCCCCCTCGAAGATTTCAACAATGTGCAGAAAAAGCTCGAGGAGATGGGGCTGGAAACAGAAAGCGCCGAACTGCAACGGATCCCGAACGATACAAAAGAGCTTACCATAGAAGCGTCTGTCCAGATTCTAAAGATCGTTGAGGAGTTTGAGGATGATGATGATGTACAGAATGTGTTTCATAACCTCGAGGTGACCGACGAGGTGATAGCCGCAATGGATTAGGGTTTCATCGGCAGGTCGATCCAGAAGGTGGTGCCCTCTTTTTCATTCGAACTGAAATCCACCTTTCCGTCAAGGTAATTTTCACCCAGCAGTTTCATGCTATAGGTTCCGATTCCCCTTCCACGGCCCTTGGTGCTGAAGGATCGTTCAAAAATCTGCATTTGTGTCTCCCTGGGAATGGCCCCCGGGTTGTGCACCCAGAACCGCAGGTTCTCACTCTTTATTGTTGCTCCAACGGTTATTATATCCTTCTCCGACGAGGCCTCAACTGCATTTTTGATCATGTTGGTCAGTATCCTCGAAAGAAGAGCCGAATCGGAGGTAAACACCAGGTCAGCCATATCGTCAGCAACCATCACAGAACCATTATATGTATTTCTATTCTGGAAGGGAAGCGCTGTCTCAATAACCAGGTCCTGCGTGTGAAGCAGTTCCTCCCTAACCGTTAACTCTCCGCTTTCGGCCTGTGTGTACTGTTTTTGCTCACGCACCGAATCGTACATTGTATTATACGATGCTTCCAGAATATCGATATGCAGCGGTTCAATACCATCATTTCGTTTTAACAATTCAATCACACCGTGCAGTCCGCCGATGGCGTTCATCATGTCGTGAAAAAATATCTGTTCAAGCTCGGTTTTTCGTATTTCGTGACTAATATCTTCAAGTGTTACCAGGTAGTAGAAATTCTCATCGAACTGAAAGGGCGTTGAGGTAAACCTGAAAATACGGGAGCTTGTTTTGCCTTTCAATGAACCCAGTACCCTGAACTGCCTGGTGATTGTTTTTCCTTCGGTGCGCGACTGTTCCATCGATTGCATGGCACCACAGAGTTCGCACTCCTCCGCGGTGCCGCAGCCACCAGAACCCTTTGAGGCGTTCACACACTGGAGGAGATCCCCTGGCCGGAGTTTGAACAGGTTCTCAAAATCACCGGCCGACAGTGCCTCCAACATTGTGCTGTTGGAATAAACGATCCGCCTGTCATCATCAAGCAGTGCCAAAAAGTTGGGAAACGAGTTGATCAGTTCAATGAGGAACTTTTTTACCCCTTTTTCCGGGATCAATGAATCCAGCATTTCACTGGCAGCAGTATTTGTCATATCTCAGGTTCAATTTCTTCGTTCTTTTCATGCTTGGCAGCAAGTCCAATGGTTACAAATCTCGCTCCGACAATAAGTAATCCCGCCCAGGCAGCAGCCAGTGCCAGGGTCCTGATCAGATGATCCGGATTCATCCATGTAAAAGTTATAATGACCGGTCCGGCCAGAAAGGCCATAATGCTTCCCACCACCGGGAATTTTACCGCTTTGAATCGTGACACGGTTAGCACTGTTACAAAGGCACCGAAGGCAGTAATGCCTGTTTTCAGTAGAAACAAAACCTGCCTGATGTTGATCAGGATGGCAATGCTCATGGGATCACCGTCATGCACCTCCATATCCGCCGTTCCCATTGTCAATCCGGCCACCTGGAGCTCACCTATCCCGGCTCCGAAGAAGGCAAAGGCCATTGTCAGGAGCAGGAAGCCGTTAAACAGGTGCATCCCTTTCTGGAAGCGATGAAACATGATGAGATAGATCGGTAAAAACAGCAAGTTGACGACCCCCGCCACGATCCAGGAGATGGCACTTACCCGGTGCCGTGAAATATTGTCAAGCAAAAAGTCGATGTCCTCTTCAAAAGTTGCATTCGGAATGGTATAATCGAATTTTAACAGGTAGGCGACAAGCAGAGAGAGCACCGACAGGATCAGAAATAATCCGGTGATAATTTCAATGTTCCGGTCTATTTTACGTTTTACAGACATTGGGCGAAAATAGTTAATATTTTTAATTAATTTTGGTGTCACGATTTGAAGATATGAGATTTATTATCCTGTTTTGCATCCTATTGTCATTCAGCGCAGCAGTTACGGCGCAGAGCCGGCGGAACAATGATGCGCTCAACAGGCTGCTGCAGAAGGAGATGACCGGTGAGGTGATTTTAACACTCGAGCCCCTCATCCTGGAGAATTATAACAAACACCTGATACAGAACAGCAGAAACAGGGGTGTTTCCGGTTTCAGGATCCGGATTTTTTCAGATAATGGACAGGGTGCAAAAGATCACCAGAAGCGTGTAAGGGCAAACTTTTTGTCGCTTTATCCGGATATACCGACCTATTACCGGTACGAAGGATCTTACTATAAAATTTACGTGGGTGATTTCAGAACGAGGCGAGATGCACTGAAAATAATGGGAAAGATAAAGAATGATTTTCCCGATGCTTTTATTGTTGAAGATAATATTGTTATAGAGGAGTGATCCTCTTTTTTTTTGCATGATTTCATATGAGCGATGATATTAAGCACAAATGCGGGATCGCACTGATCAGGCTGCTGAAGCCGCTGGAATATTACCAGCTGAAATACGGATCCTGGAGATACGGATTGCAAAAGCTCTACCTGCTTATGGAGAAGCAGCGTAACAGGGGACAGGATGGAGCCGGGGTGGTGAGTCTGAAGCTTGATGTACCGTCGGGGAACAAATACTTCAACAGGCTGAGGTCGTCGAAAGCAGATGCGATCAATGATATTTTCAAATCGGTTTACGGACAGTTCAAAAAGGCGGAGCGCAAGTACAAAGAGTCGGTTTATGATGCCCACTGGGCAAAAATGAATCTGCCCTTTGCCGGGGAGCTCTACCTCGGACACCTGCGTTACGGAACATACGGTGATAACTCCACCGACAACCTGCACCCGGTGATGCGGCAGAACAACTGGAAAACGCGGAACCTGGTAATCGCAGGGAACTTTAACCTCACCAATGTTGATGAGCAGTTCAACCATCTCCTCGAACTGGGTCAGTCGCCCAAGGACTTTTCAGATACCATAACGATATTGGAAAAGGTGGGTCATTTTCTTGACAGGGAGAACCAGGTGATGTTTGATGATTTTAAAGCGAAGGGCTACTCCAACCGGGATATCTCCGAGATGATCGCCGGGAAGATCAGTATCGGCAATATCCTTTCGGAGGCCTCCAGGAGATGGGATGGCGGGTATACCATAGCCGGACTCCTGGGTCATGGCGATGCTTTTGTGATGCGCGACCCTTGGGGTATCCGTCCGGCCTTCTATTACCACGACGATGAGATCGCCATTGCAGCCTCCGAGCGACCGGTTATCCAGACAGTGATGGATCTGAAGGCAGATCAGATCCATGAGATTGATCCCGGGAGCGCTTTGGTGATAAGAAAGAATGGTACGGTTCTGCAGGAGCAGGTGAGGGAACCTTTCGAAAAAAGATCCTGCTCGTTTGAGCGGATCTACTTCTCCAGGGGCAGCGACAGGGGCATCTACAGTGAGCGGAAGAAGTTGGGCAGACTCCTCGTTCCCCCGATAATGGATTGCATCGAGGGCGATACGAAAAATACGGTATTCTCCTTTATACCCAACACAGCCGAATCAGCGTTCTACGGTATGGTTGCAGGGGTAGAGAAGTGGATGACCGATGAGAAGATCGAGGAGATCCGCAAGAGCAACGGAACGTTGGATGACGAGCAGCTGGCAGAGATCATCTCCCGGCGGCCGCGGATTGAGAAAGTGGCTATAAAAGATTTGAAGCTCAGGACCTTCATTTCGCAGGATAAGGGAAGAAAGGACCTGGTAAACCATGTGTACGATATCACCTATGGTACGATCAGGCGGGGTGCTGACAACCTGGTGATTATCGACGATTCGATCGTGCGCGGCACAACCCTGCGTGAAAGTATTCTGAAGATCCTCGACCGGCTCGGTCCACGGCGGATCGTTGTGGTCTCCTCTTCACCGCAGATACGTTATCCCGACTGTTACGGGATCGATATGGCGAAGCTGAGCGATTTCATCGCCTTCCAGGCGGCTATTGCACTGTTGAAGGACCACGGCAAGCAGCATGTGATCAATGAAGTGTATAAAAAATCGGTTGCCCAGAAGCATGAACCGAAAGAAAATATTGTCAACTATGTGAAGGATATCTACAAACCCTTTACGGCGCAACAGATATCTGATAAAATCGCAGCTTTGTTAACAACCCCGGAGATCGGAGCAGAGGTGAAGATTGTCTACCAGAGTATAGAGGCACTGCATGAAGCGATACCAGACCACCTGGGCGACTGGTACTTTACCGGCGATTATCCCACACCCGGCGGCAACAAGGTGGTAAATACCTCCTTTATCAATTACATCGAGGGGGTGAATAAACGGGCATATTGATTTTGGGATATCACCCCTGCCTGTGAAACCTGTTGAACAGGTCGTTCAGTTTGGTGTTCCTGATCTTGATGTTCTGAATTCTCCTGAGGTGTTTTGGGATATAGTTCGACAGGTGCCGCTCCACTTTGCTCTTATACAGGTCGTTCACGGTAATCATGATTCCGGTCTCCTCTACCTCACCAAAGCTGTGGTTCATGACTGTGCCGAATGACCGCATGGAGGGGGAAAGGCTCATATAGGCATTGATCAGCGGGGGGATCGACTCTCCAAAGGAGCGTACCTCTTTGGAAAGGATCTTGTAATCTTCCATATAGTCGGAACCAGTGAAAATTGCTTCCAGTTTTTTCGGATCCATCAGCACCCGCAGCGGCTCCTTCGGCACCACCAGTTTATCCTTGTCGGGAAAGTGCTTGTTGAGGAAATAGAGGATCATATCCCGCGCCTCCTGGTGGTAATGCAGGTACATCGTTACCTTGCCAAAAAAATATTTTATATCGGGATGATCCATTACCAGCGTTCCCAGTCCGTCCCACAAGTTATCGAGCGCATACAATCCTTTTCGCCGCAGGTTGGTCGACTGGTACATGGGCTGTACAAAAGAGCGTCCCAGTTCGATCATATGGGGCAGGTAATCTTTTGTAAAGGCTTCCGAGAAGTTAAAGAGCCTGGAAGTTGCAAGTTTTACCTCACCGTTAACAACGCAGCTGTCGGCATTACAAATCAGGAAACGGTAACCACCCAGTATCTCCTGCTGGCCAGGATCCCACACGATCAGCTGCTGATAGGCATTCTCTCCCGAATCGTAATCATCCAGATCACACTCCTTTCCCGTTCCTCCTCCGGCGGTTCTGAAGGCCACCTCCCTGAGCCGGCCGATCTCCCGCAACAGGTTGGGTGCGTTATCATGGTTCACGATGTAAAGAAGGTTGCCCCCTTTGTTCGTTTTCCGGATGAATGTATCCTCTGTAAGCTCATCAAGGAGGAGCTTCTTCGGGAGGGGCGGAATAATACGTTTCATGCTCATGATCGTCTATTTTTGTTCGTTGGGATCAAATTCGGCATCCGGATTCTCAGCGATAACATAACAATGCTCCCTCATCTTAGCGGCCCATTCTGCGGGTCGGTGTCGCTTATCAAATATCTTATAACTAACAGGTTTGCCAATGGTTATCCGGTAGTGCCCGTTTTTATGTTTGAAGGTCTCACTCGGTAGGTAAAACATCTCCAGGTTCGCTTTGATGCCGAGAAAGGTGCGGATATTGGCCAGGTTATAGAAAAAGTTGGAGCATCTCCCGGTGATGTGGATCGGAACAACATCTCTTTTGTACTGCACCGCTTTGGTCACAAAACTCTTCATCCAGGCCTCATCCCTGATTACCCCCTTCTTTCTTCTTGAAACAAGACCTGCGGGAAAGGTCATTACATGGTCGTCTGACCGAAAGATCGCATCGATTCGCCTAACGTTCTCCATGCCCAGCGAACCATGCTTATTAATGGGAACTGATACCCCATTCATATTTTTCACATTCATCAGGATGTCGTTGACCAACACCTTGTATTTGCGGTTGTACCGCTCCCCGATTTCACGCATAATGAGCACACCGTCGAATCCCCCCAACGGATGATTCGATACAAAAATGAAGGGTCCCCCTTCAGGAAGGTGCTCTTCCCCCACCACATCGACCGTTACATTGAACATGTCGATCACTGCTGAGGCAAATTCAAAATCCTGCTTGTGTCCGTGCAGCCTGAGGATCTCATTGATCTCATCCAGCACCAGGGCCCTGTGCAGGTACCGGTATACAAAACCCGGTATCAGCCTGGCCATTCGCGGGTTTTTGTCGCGGAAAATCTCGCGGATGTCTATCGGCTTAAACTCCTTGTTAAAGGATTCGTCTGTCATACGGCAAGGGCATGTTTCCAATTACAAAAGTATCAAAAAAATACCGGAAGAAAAACAGTGCAGCGGACCCCTTATAATTGCTGACAGCTTATTGGTCATGCAAAAAGTTATTAACAAAGTGGGAAAAAGTGGGGTAAAATGGTATGAAGTGGGAAAAAATAGTTAATTTTACTTTTCAATAGGCGCAGAGACATGATCACATTTATCGGAGAATATACGGTCAGGCTGGACTCCAAGGGGAGGCTCTCCTTTCCTGCAGCTTTCAAGCGGCAGATGAAGGACCCTTCCTCTGAGGGCTTTGTACTGAAGCGCGATGTCTTCGAAAAATGCCTGATACTCTATCCGATGGAGGAGTGGGAGAGGCAGAATGCCATGATCAGGGAGAGGACCAATCCCTATAACAAGGAGCATGCGAAATTCCTGCGGATGTTTTATGCAGGCACGGCAGAGGTGACACTTGATGCGAGCAACAGAATGCTGGTACCGAAGCGACTGCTCGACCATGCCGGTATTACCGGTGAGGTAGTGCTCGCAGGACAGTCGGGCAGGATCGAATTGTGGCCATCTGATGTCTATACCGGCATAAGTGCTGCAGATGATGACTTTGCGGCTATGGCTGAGAAAATACTTGGTGGAACGCCCAGTGAATCATAATAATATGGCTTATCACAGGCCTGTCTTATTGAATGAGAGCATTGAAGGATTGAATATAAAGCCAAAGGGGACGTATGTCGATCTCACTTTTGGCGGAGGGGGACACGCTCGCATCGTTCTTGAAAAGTTGGGAAAAAAGGGTAAACTGTTTGCGTTCGACCAGGACCCCGGGGCCGGACAGAATATATTGGATGACAAACGGCTGGTTTTTATCAGGGCCAATTTCCGGTATCTGCGGAATTTTCTCCGGTACTATGGTGTTGCACAGGTCGATGGCATCCTTGCCGATCTCGGAATCTCATCCTACCAGATCGACCAGCCCGAAAGGGGGTTCTCCTTCAGGAGCGACAACAGGCTCGATATGCGGATGAACACATCCTCCGGGAAAACGGCTGTTGAAGTACTCAATGATACTCCTGAAGAGGATCTTTACCGCATCTTCAGGGAGTATGGGGAGATTAAGAGTACCGGTCGCCTGGTAAAAACGATCATTACCGCCCGCAAACAGTCGCCCATCGAAACAACCGGTCAGCTCGAAACAGTGCTCAGCGACATGGTGCCGCAGCAGAACAGGTCAAAATTCCTGGCCCGCGTCTACCAGGCGATCAGGATAGAGGTAAATGAGGAGATCGATGCCCTGAGGGAGATGTTGGTGCAGACCGCGGATTACATAGGGAGCGGGGGACGGCTGGTGGTGATTACCTACCATTCGCTGGAGGACAGGCTGGTGAAAAATTATATGCGGACAGGCAACCTGGAGGGGGAGGTGAAGAAGGATTTTTATGGCAGGCCTGAGACCTGCTGGAGGCTCATTAACAGGAAGGTGATTGTGCCGACAGCGCAGGAGATTGCAGAGAACAACAGGGCGAGGAGCGCGAAGCTGAGAATCGCCGAGAAGATGTAAAAAGTTCAACATATTATATAGAGGTGCAAAAGGACAACAGAAATATTGAGTTTGATGAGGTGCGTAGTGAGAAGCAGCAACAGTTTTCATTGCGCAGCCTGATCGACGGGAACGTGCTGACACAGAAATCTGTGATCAGGCAGGCTCCCTTTCTGGCCCTGCTGGTGGTCCTCTCCCTGGTGATGATAGCCAACAGGAACCATGCGGAAAAGCTGGTGATAAAGGCCAATGAGCTGCAGTCGGAGGTAAAGGAACTGCGGTCGCAGGCAATCACCACCTCGTCGGAGCTGATGATGGTAAGCAGGCAGAGCAGGGTGGAGCAATTGGTCAGGGAGAAGGGGATGGGCCTGGAGGAGAACAAGGAGCCTTTGAAAAAACTGGTAAGAACAGAAAAGTAATCATGTCGCTGAAGAGAAACATATTGATCCGGGTTAGTGTGGTATACCTTGCCATGCTTGTATTTGCCCTGGTGATTTTGGGAAAGATGTTTTACCTGCAGGTGATCGAAAAGGATCGTTGGGAGGAGTCGGAGGTGAACAGCATCACCTACCGGACCATTGATCCGAACCGGGGAAATATCTATTCATCCGACGGACGACTGCTGGCCGTCTCGGTGCCCTATTATGAGATCCGGATGGATATGCGGAGTGAAGCATTCACGCGCGATATATTCGACCGGCACGTTGATTCCCTGGCCATCAGGCTCGCCGGTCTCTTTAAGGACCATCACTGGACCACCTACAAACAGAACCTTGTGCGGGCACGTGAGGAGGGGGACCGTTACTACCTTGTAAAGAGGAATGTTACCTATACCCAGTTGCAGGAGCTGAAACATTTCCCGGTCTTCCGGCTGGGCAGGTACCAGGGCGGTACCATTTTCGTTCAGCAAAACCGGCGCGTCAGACCACACGACATGCTGGCTGCACGCACCATCGGTTATACCATGCAGGGCGACTATGGCAGTGTTGTCGGGATTGAAGGTGCCTACGATACAGAACTCTCCGGGGTACAGGGTTACCGGCTGATGCAAAAAATATCAACCGGAAGCTGGATGCCGCTGAGCGACAGAAACGAGATTGACCCGAGGGATGGCTATGATGTTGTTACAACCATCGATATCGACCTGCAGGATGTGGCGGAAAATGCTTTGCTGCTGCAGTTGCAGAAGCATGAGGCGGATCACGGAACGGTGGTTGTCATGGAGGTGCAGACGGGAAAGGTACGGGCCATCGCCAATCTCGGAAGAACGGAGAATGGAAAGTACGCAGAGAAATACAACTACGCGATCGGTGAGAGTGCGGAGCCGGGCTCAACCTTCAAGCTGGCATCAGTGATCGCATTGCTGGAGGACGGACTGGTGAAGCCTGATGATATTGTCGATGTCGGAAGCGGTGTGACCTATTATAACGGTCATAAAATGGAGGACAGCGGCGATGAGGGACTTGGTAAAATAACCTTTAGCGAGGCGTTTGAATACTCTTCGAACGTAGGAATCTCCAAAATGGTTTACCAGCATTACAAGGATAATCCCTCGCGCTATATAGACAGACTATACAGGCTGGGGCTCAACAGGAAGCTTGATATTGAGATCAAAGGGGAGGGTGTCCCGGAGATAAAATATACTGACAGCCCATACTGGTCCGGCATCTCGCTACCTATGATTTCCATCGGCTACGAAGTGCGACTGACACCCCTGCAGCTGCTCACTTTCTATAATGCGATCGCCAATAACGGTCAGATGGTGAAACCAAGGTTCGTCGAGGAGATACGCTATCACGGCAAGGTGGAGCACACCTTTAACAAGGAGATTCTCAACCATAAAATATGCTCCGATGAGACGTTGGAGAAGATCAGGCCGATGCTCGAGGGTGTGGTGGAGCACGGCTCGGCTAAAAACCTGCGCAACTCTTACTATCAGATCGCCGGCAAGACAGGCACAGCGCAGATTGCTGATGCCGGTCGTGGCTACTCTAAGGGCAGGTACCAGGCCTCCTTTGCCGGTTACTTCCCCTCCGATAATCCAACATACTCCTGCATCGTAGTGGTCAGTTCGCCCTCCAGATCGGTCTATTACGGTAACCTTGTGGCCGGACCGATCTTCAGGGAGATTACAGACAAAATCTATATCCGCGATCTCAACATGCAACGGCCTGACCCGGACTACCTGGCAGGCAGTAGCAGTGCGCCCTATTCAAAAAGCGGATTCAGGCCGGAGCTTGAATCTGCCCTGAAGTACCTCGATATCCCTTATGAAACCGGTGACTATGAATCTACCTGGGTCAGGACCAGGAGCACCGAAGAGGGGGTGAAGCTGCGCAGGAGCGATGTAAGCACCCTCTATGTGCCCGATGTAAAGGATATGGGAGCGAAAGATGCCCTTTTCCTGTTAGAGAATATGGGACTGGAGGTCAGTATCAGCGGCCGCGGTACCGTAAGATCCCAATCGCCGGTACCCGGAACGCTGTTGCGCAAAGGGGATCATGTTCAACTGGTAATGAGTATTGCAGAAGGATGAAGCTGAGCAACCTCATACAGGACCTGGAAGTTATTCGTGTTGTAGGCGACACGGAGAGGGAGATCGCTGCGGTGGTCTTCGATTCGCGCACTGTTACCGCGGGATCGCTCTTTGTGGCTATACCGGGAACAGTGGTTGATGGTCACCAATACATTCCCCAGGCGGTGAAGGCCGGGACAGCAGCAGTGGTATGCGAGGAGCCGCCGGAGGAGAAGGATGAGGGTGTAACATATATTATTACAAAAAACAGCCGGAGGGCGGTAGCCCTGATTGCATCCGCCTGGTATGGTCACCCCTCCCGGGAGATCAACCTCGTGGGCATCACCGGCACCAATGGAAAAACGACCATAGCCACCTTATTATATAAGGTCAATACCGGCCTTGGATACAAGGCCGGTATTTTAACTACCATTGAAATAATCATTCACGACAGGTCATACCCGGCAACACATACCACACCCGATCCCCTGCAGATTAACAGGTGGCTCAGGGAGATGGTCGACCGGGGATGCGAGTACTGCTTTATGGAGGTCTCCTCCCATGCTGCGAGTCAGCACCGTATCGACGGACTCCATTTCAAAGGGGGGGTGTTTACGAACCTCACCCATGACCACCTCGATTACCACAAGGATTTCAGGGAATACCTGGTGGCAAAGCAGTCGTTTTTTAATCAGCTCGGTGAGGAGGCCTTTGCCCTTACCAATGTAGATGACAAAAACGGAGAGGTGATGCTACAGGGTTGTCGCGCGAAAAAGTACCGTTACGGCATGAAGCGGATCGCCGATTATCACGGCAGGGTGCTTGAATCGCATTTCGAAGGTATGCGACTGAAGATCAATGAAAAAGAGGTATGGGTAAGGCTTACCGGGAGGTTCAATGCCAGCAATATCCTTGCCGTATTCGGCACCTCGCTCCTGCTGGGCCACAACGAACTGCAGGTGCTCGAAGCGATCAGCAGCACAGCTGCGGCAGAGGGAAGGTTTGAGGTACTCAGGGGGCCGGGCGGACAGGTTGCGGTTATCGATTATGCGCATACCGACGATGCATTGCGAAATGTGCTGGAGACGATCCGGGAGGTGAACAGCGAAGAGCGCCAGATCATCACTGTGGTGGGGGCTGGGGGCGACAGGGATCGTACCAAACGTGCGAAAATGGGCAACGTGGCAGCCAAACTGAGTGACAAGGTGATCTTCACTTCGGACAATCCGCGATCCGAAGATCCGGCGGCGATCATGCGGGAGATGGAACAGGGGGTTCCGGCCGAAAAGGCAGGCGATGTGTTGAAGATCGCCGACAGGGAGGAGGCGATCAGGACGGCATGCATGCTGGGAGGTGTCGATCCGGTGATACTGGTAGCTGGAAAGGGGCATGAGAAATACCAGGAGATAGCCGGGGAGAGACGGCATTTTGACGATAAAGAGATTGTGAAAAGATATTTGAAGTAAAGCATATGCTATACCATCTGTTTGAATACCTGAATCAGTTTAACCTTCCCGGAGCGGGGATGTTTCAGTATATTTCATTCAGGGCTTCGATGACAGTGATCTTTTCGCTGCTGATATCGCTGTTCATCGGCAAACGGATCATTAATTACCTGCAACGAAAACAGATCGGTGAGATGGTGCGTGACCTTGGACTGGAGGGACAGAACCGGAAGGAGGGAACCCCGACCATGGGAGGGATCATCATCCTGGCTTCGATCATCATTCCGGTGCTGCTGTTCGGTAGACTGGACAACGTTTATGTGACCCTGATGCTCATCACAACTGTCTGGCTCGGACTGATTGGTTTCATTGACGATTATATCAAGGTATTTCTTAAGAACAAGGTGGGACTGCACGGTAAATTTAAGGTTATTGGTCAGGTCGGACTCGGACTCATCGTCGGACTTACCTTCCTGCTGAGCGACGGGGCGGTCATCCGTGAACGCATTCCGGTTACAGATGAGTCGACCGCCATCTACGAACACCTCCCGGTGGCAACCACCAGTTCAGGAGAGCAATATTTCGTGATGGACCACAAAACCCCGCTTACCACTATTCCCTTTGTGAAGAACAATGAATTCAACTATACATGGCTGGTTTGGTTCGCCGGTAAGCACGCCGGCAAACTGGTCTGGGTGGTCTTCGTCCTGGTGGTGATCTTTATCGTAACAGCAGTTTCCAATGGCACTAATCTTACGGATGGGCTCGATGGACTGGCAACCGGTTCGGCGGCTATTATCGGCACCACACTGGGTATCCTTGCCTATGTGTCTGGTAATGCCATCTTTGCCGAATACCTGAATATCATGTACATCCCCAATGCCGGTGAGCTGGTGATCTTTGCCGCCGCTATGGTCGGTGCCACCATTGGGTTCCTCTGGTACAACTCATTTCCGGCGCAGGTATTTATGGGTGATACCGGGAGCCTGGCGCTGGGAGGGATCATTGCAGTATTTGCCGTGGTGATCAGGAAGGAGTTGCTGATCCCGGTCCTCTGTGGGATCTATCTCTACGAGAGTTTTTCGGTGCTGCTGCAGGTAAGCTGGTTCAAGTACACCAGGCGCAGGTTCGGTGAGGGGAGGCGAATCTTTTTAATGGCACCGGCACACCACCATTTTCAGAAGCTCGGGTACCCGGAAGCAAAAATTGTTACAAGGTTCTGGATCATCGGACTGTTACTGGCCGTGATCACGATAGTTACATTAAAAATCAGATAAATCTAGATATGGTGAGCAGAAAACGAATTGTAATACTTGGAGCCGGTGAGAGTGGAGCCGGTTCAGCGATCCTGGCAAAGCAACAGGGTTATGATGTATTTGTTTCCGATTCCGGGAAGATCAATCCCAGGTACAGGGAGATGCTCAATGAGCACCAGATTATGTTCGAGGGCAACGGTCATACCGAGCGTCAGATCCTGAACGCTGATGAGATCATTAAAAGTCCGGGTATCCCGGAGAGTGCACCCATCATGAAATCGATACGAAAGAAGGGCCTCCACGTGATCTCTGAAATAGAGTTCGCGGGCAGGTACACAGCTGCGAGGAAGATCTGTGTTACCGGCAGTAACGGGAAGACAACCACGACATCGCTGATCCACCATATGCTGCGGAAGGCCGGTCTGAACGTTGGAATCGCAGGCAATGTTGGACGTAGTTTTGCATTGCAGGTGGCGCATGAGGATTACGACTATTATGTTTTGGAACTCAGCAGCTTTCAGCTCGACGGCATGTACGAATTCAAGGCCGATATTGCGATTTTGCTGAATATCACTGCCGATCATATGGACCGGTACGATTATAACATGCAGAATTACGTCGATTCGAAATTCAGGATCACGCAGAACCTGACTGAAGAGGATTATTTTGTCTTCTGTTCCGATGATGAGATCACCGTGAAGGAGCTGGAAAGGATCGTGTCCCGCGCCGTTCACCTGCCCTATGCCTATGAAAGAAAAGAGGATGATGTGGCCTGGGTGGATAAACGGGAGATGATGCATATCGAATTTGACGATGTGGACTTCTCCATGTCGGTGCACGAGCTATCCCTCAAAGGGAGGCATAATACCTACAACAGCATGGCTGCCGGGATTGCCGGAAATGTGCTGAAAATCAGGAATGATGTGATCCGCGAGGCAATGATGGATTTTCAGGGAATCGAGCACCGTCTCGAGCAGCTGAACAAGGTGCACGGCATCAATTTCATTAACGATTCAAAGGCGACCAACGTGAACTCCACCTGGTATGCACTTGAGAGTGTACGCGGGAACGTTATCTGGATCGCAGGTGGGGTTGACAAGGGAAACAACTATTCAGAGTTGTTCGACCTGGTCAGCACCAAAGTAAAGGCGATCATTTGTCTTGGGAAGGACAACAAACGTATACTCGATGCCTTTAGCGACAAAGTTGATACCATTGTTGAGGCGCCCGGAATGATGGAGGCTGTGAAGTCGGCCTATTACCTGGCCGATAAAGACGACACGGTACTGTTGTCACCTGCCTGTGCCAGTTTCGATCTGTTTGAAAGTTATGAGGACCGCGGCAGGAAATTCAAGGAGGCGATCAGGGAGTTATAAAAGCGAATTATAGTCAGATGCAGGCGATAAAGTACATACGGGGCGACAGGGTGATATGGACGGTCATTATTATATTGAGCGCAGTATCACTGTTATCGGTATACAGCTCCACCGGTTCGCTGGCATACAAAAAGGTGTCGGGTGATACCTATTATTACCTGTTCAGACAGTTTAAATACATTGTGCTCGGACTGGCTGTGATCATCTTTTTCCAGATCATACCCTACCGTGCCTTTAACAAACTGTCGATTGCTTTCCTGGCTGTAGCTGTTCTGCTGCTGGTGATCACACTGATCCGGGGACAGGAGATCAACGAGGCGAACCGCTGGCTGGCGATTCCGGGCACCAGCAATGCGTTCCAGCCTTCTGAGTTTGCAAAGTTTGCACTGATCATGTATCTGGCGCGTATCCTGGGTAACAACCAGAACAACATGGACAATTTCAAAGGGGTCTTTTTGAAGGTGGTGGCTGCCATTTCGTTTGTTTGTCTGCTTATACTGCCTACCAACCTGTCGACCGCCGCGATCATCTTCACGGTCTCCTTTATCCTGCTGTTCATCGGCCGGGTACCTTTGAAGTTCCTGGCACTCTACATCGGTATCGGGCTGGCCGGGCTCGGGTTGTTCCTTTTGCTCTCGACGGCGATGAGCAGAGAGGGGAGGATCACTACCTGGAAGAACAGGATCGAAAGGTACGTTACCGGAGAGGGCGATCATTTTCAGTCGGACCAGGCCAAGGTTGCCATCGTAAGGGGCGGACTTTTACCCAACGGTCCGGGTACCAGTACGCAGCGCGTGCTGCTGCCGCACCCCTATTCCGATTTCATATTTGCGATCATCATCGAGGAGTATGGTTCCCTGATCGGTGGGTTGTTGTTAGTGTTTCTTTACCTGTGGCTGCTGTTCAGGACCGGACTGGTTGTACGGCGGTCGAAAAGCACTTTTGGGGCGTTCCTTGCATTCGGACTTGCCCTGGGCCTGGTGTTCCAGGCTTTTGTAAACATGGGAGTAACTGTGGGACTGCTGCCGGTTACGGGACAAACACTTCCGCTTGTGAGTATGGGTGGATCGTCTATGTTTTTTACCAGTATGGCACTGGGAATGATACTCAGCGTCAGCTGGGGTGTGGCAAAGGAACTGGAGGAGCAGGAGGAGCAGGAGGCCGCAGAACAATTAAAGGAAGAGATAGTAAATGACGGAAGCGAAGCGATATAGGATCATTATCGGCGGAGGAGGAACCGGTGGACATGTCTTCCCGGCGATCTCCATTGCCAATGCGTTAAGCAGGATGTTGGAGAATCCTGCCATCCTTTTCGTCGGGGCCCTTGGCAAGTTGGAGATGGAGCGGGTGCCCGAGGCAGGGTATGAGATTGCAGGCCTACCTGTAGCGGGCTTCCAGCGGAAACTGTCATGGAGGAACATCACTTTTTTCTTTAAACTGTTGCGGAGTATGCGTATCTCCAGGCAGCTGATCAGGAAGTTCGCACCCGATATTGCCATCGGGGTAGGGGGGTATGCCAGCGGACCAATAGTGAAGGTGGCTGCACGCCGCAAGGTCCCGGTACTGCTCCAGGAGCAGAACTCCTATGCCGGTGTTACCAATAGGCTGCTTGCAAAGGAAGCAGCAAAAATATGTGTTGCCTATCCCGGCATGGAGCGCTATTTCCCTGCGGAAAAGATCGTGCTTACGGGTAATCCCGTGAGGCAGGACCTGATCCTGCCTGCCAGTGAGTTTGCGAAGAGCTTCGGTCATTTCGGTCTGTTGCCAGGCAAAAAGGTGATTCTGCTAATCGGCGGGAGCCTGGGGGCAAGAACGCTCAATGAGAGTGTGATCAGCAATATCAGTGAAATTGCATCTTCGGATGTGCAGCTGATCTGGCAGTCGGGAAAAACCTATTATGAGAGGGCAGTGAATGCGCTGGAACAGAGTGAAGCCAGCAACATCTTCCTGCTGCCGTTCATTAAGGAGATGAACCGTGCGTTCCAGGTGGCTGACCTGATTATTTCCCGGGCCGGTGCCGGAACGATTTCTGAGTTGTGCCTGGTGGGAAAGCCGGTGATCCTGGTGCCGTCGCCCAATGTGGCAGAGGACCATCAGATGAGCAACGCAAAGGCACTTACCGAGCGGAAGGGTGGTGTGCTGGTGGCCGATCGTGATGCGGAGCGTATGCTGATTGCAACTGCTCTGAGGTTGGTACATGACGAGGAGCAGAAAAGAGTATTATCGGAGAATATTAAAAAACTGGCGATTAACGACTCCCCGGAGCGGATCGCAAATGAGGTGATAAAACTGTTAAAGGAAAAATGATCTGGAAAAACCTGGATAGCGTCTATTTTGTGGGTATCGGTGGTATTGGTATGAGTGCCCTGGCGAGGTTCTTCCAATCGCATGGGAAGAATGTGGCGGGTTACGACCGTACCTCTACATCACTTACCGATCAGCTGATCAGGGAGGGGATCGGGATTCATTTTGTTGACAAGCCGGCAATGATACCATCCGCCTGTAAGGATCCTGAACGTACCCTTGTGATCTACACCCCAGCTGTTCCGGAACAATGCAATGAGCTTCAATATTTCAGAAACAGGGGTTTCAGGGTAATAAAACGTTCGGTTGCCCTGGGCGAAGTGTTCAATGCGGGTCATGGTATTGCAGTGGCGGGCACACATGGTAAAACCTCCGTCTCGACCATGCTGGCATTTATCATGTCGAAGTCGCTGAATGGTTGCAATGCATTTCTTGGCGGGATCTCTAAAAACTTTAGCAGCAACCTGGTGGTACACCCGACAGCTGATACAATAATTGCAGAGGCCGATGAATATGACAGGTCCTTCCTGGCACTGCATCCCGATATTGCTGTGATCACCTCGATTGATGAGGACCACCTGGATATCTATGGTTCGAAGGAAAACCTTATCGCCGGCTTCAGTCAGTTTATCAGGCAAATAGATGAAAAGGGCAAGCTGGTCCTAAAGGCAGGGATCATGATTGGTGTGCCGGATCACCTTGATGTATTTACCTATTCAGTCGATGATACGACTGCTGATTATCACATTGTGAAGATGGTGCTTACAGCGGGCAGGTATCATTTTACGGTGAAAACACCGAAGAATATTTTTGAAGCGACATTGGGTGTGCCCGGACTGCTCAACGTGGAGAATGCACTGGCAGCTATTGCTGTTGCCGATCAGTCGGGCATATTGCTGGAACAGATCTCTTCGGCGCTGAAGGAGTTCAGCGGGGTGAGGCGGCGGTTCGATGTACAGGTGATGCGGGAGAACAGGATCTATATCGACGACTATGCGCATCATCCCGAGGAGCTGAGGGCATTCATCACTTCGGTAAGGGAGATATTTCCGGGTAAGCGAATCACAGGGGTCTTCCAGCCGCATCTCTATTCGCGAACACGGGATTTTGCTGCAGGTTTCGGAAGCAGCCTCTCTTTGCTGGATGAGCTGATCCTGCTGAATATCTATCCAGCCCGTGAGGAACCGCTGCCAGGGGTAACCTCTGAAATCATTTTCAGGGAGGTAACACTGAATGAGAAGGTGTTGATTGGCGAGGAGCAGCTATTGCAGGTACTGGATGAGAGGGACCCGGAAGTATTGCTCACCATGGGCGCCGGTGACATAGACAGAATGGTCGAACCGCTAAAAATATGGATGGAGAAACGATGATCAGGAAGATTGTACATATTGTCATCTGGATCGCACTGATTTTCTGGTTTGCAGTGATCATGGGGTTTGTATCGAAGAGTAATTCGGAGATTCTCTGCGGGGAGATCGTTGTATCCATTTCCGATACGGCAGACGTGCAGTTTGTTACCGTTGAGGCGGTGAGGAAGATCATTGAAAGATCGGGTATCAACACCCAGGGATATCCTGCGGAGGGCATCCGCACGCGTGACCTGGAGTTCGGGATTGAAAGGGATCCCTACGTTAGGAATGCTGAGGTATATATGAATGTGGAGGGAAACCTTTTTATTGATGTTGATCAGCGCAGACCGTTGATCAGGGTGATGCCCAACGGTAAAAAGGGCTTTTACATCGACCATGAGCAAAGGATTCTCCCGGTTTCACCAGACTATTCACCTATGGTGCTGTTACTTACGGGTCATGTCAGCATTCCGGAGACACAAGATGAAAAAGGAAACAGGATGGCAGATGCTGGTGCGGACAAAGAAGTTCAGAAACTGATTGACTTTGCAAAACTGGTAACGGAGCATCCGTTCTGGAGCCGGCAGATCATGCAGTTGTACAGGTCACCCGGCGGTAACTATGAGCTGATCCCCCGTGTTGGGGCACACCAGATAGCATTCGGAACGCTGGACGATTACGAGACTAAATTAATGAACCTGAAACTTCTGTACGACCAGGGGCTGAAGAAGTATGGCTGGAACAGTTATGATAAAATTAACCTTAAATATTCAAATCAGATAATCTGTACTAAACGTTAAATATTATGGCTCAAGAAAATCGCATTGTAGCAGCAATTGACATCGGCACTACCAAGATCGTAAGTTTGATAGGCCGGTTGAACGAGCACAACAGGCTCGAAGTACTTGGAATCAGCAGATCCGCATCCAAGGGGGTAAAAAGGGGAGTGGTTCTGAATATCGAGGAGACGGTGAATGCCATTCAGAGCACCATCTCTGAGGTCCGGGAGCAATCCGGATTACAATTCTCCGAAGTGTTTGTCGGAATTGCGGGTCAGCATATCAAATCTGTAAGGAACCGTGGCTATGTGAACCGCGACTCCTACGAAGATGAGATCACCCGGGAAGACCTCTATGCATTGATACAGGATATGTATAAAATCCCGGTTGATGTCGGAGAGGAGATTATCCATGTCCTGCCACAGAATTATATCGTAGACAACGAAACCGGGGTCAAGAACCCTGTGGGTATGTCGGGGAAACGGCTGGAGGCCAATTTTCATATTGTGATCGGGCAGATCTCCTCTGCCAGGAATATAGAAAAATGTATACACAGGGTGGGACTGCAGGTCAGGCAGCTGGTGCTGGAGCCACTTGCCTCGAGTGCCGCTGTATTAACGGAGGATGAGCAGGAGGCGGGAGTTGCCCTTGTTGATATTGGCGGTGGTACGACCGATGTTGCAGTTTACTATGATGATGTGATCAGGCACACTGCCGTGATTCCGTTCGGGGGCAATGTTGTAACGCGCGATATTAAAGAGGGGTGCGCGATCCTGCAGCGCCAGGCCGAATCATTAAAGTTGCAGTTTGGAAGCGCCCTGGGAGATTTGGCGCACGACGATAAGGTAGTTACGATCCCGGGTATTTCGGGCCGCGATCCGAAAGAGATTAGTTTCAAGAGCCTTGCCTATATTATCCAGTCGCGTATGGAGGAGATCATCGATGCGGTGGTTTATGAGATCGAAAATTCCGGGTATATGGATAAGCTAAGTGCAGGGATTGTGCTGACGGGTGGTGGAGCGATGCTGAAAAACCTGAACCAGCTGGTAAAATTTAAAACCGGTCTGGATGTGCGGATTGGTTATCCCAACGAGAGCCTGGCTGCCGATACACCGGAGGAGATTAATCAGCCCATGTACAGCACGTCGATCGGACTCCTCCTGAAAGGATCAGAGATCTATGAGGAGAACAAGGAGTCGCTGAAGGTGAGCAACCTGGGCGACGAGGCAGATGAACCGGTTCAGCCCGAAGAGCTTGGTAAGAGAAGAATGAAGGACCGCTTTAGGGGGGGGAAGCTCCTGGAGGGACTCAAGAACACCCTGAGTGATATTTTTGATGAGAGTGATGTAAAAATGTAAGAATGGGTTGCCGGTATCATAAAAGGTGGTATTGAACAATAAAATATGCAGTTATGAATGATATTCTGAATTTTGATCTCGCACCCGAACGATCCTCGGTTATCAAGGTGATCGGTATAGGAGGAGGTGGCGGAAATGCCGTTAATCACATGTTCCACAGGGGAATAAAAGATGTGAATTTTGTTGTATGCAACACCGATGCACAGGCCCTGGCTAATAGTCCGGTTGCAGTAAAACTGCAATTGGGAGAATCGCTTACGCTCGGACGGGGCGCAGGTAGCAAGCCGGATATCGGCCGGCAGGCAGCACTGGAGAGCCTGGATGCCATCAAGGACATTCTTGAGGCCAATACCAGCATGGCCTTTATCACTGCCGGAATGGGGGGTGGTACGGGTACGGGTGCTGCACCTGTGATTGCCAAGACGGCGAAGGAGATGGGGATCCTTACTGTGGCTATTGTGACGATACCTTTCGGTTTTGAAGGACCTGAAAGGATCAACCATGCCATCAAGGGGATCAATGAGCTCAAGGATCATGTCGACTCCCTGCTGGTGATCAAGAATGAGCGGTTGCGTGAAGTGTACGGAAACCTTACACTGAGTGAGGCTTTTGCACGTGCCGACGATGTGCTGGCAACGGCAGCAAAGGGTATCGCGGAGATCATCACTGTTCCCGGCTATGTGAACGTTGATTTTGCCGATGTGGAGACGGTGATGAGCGACAGCGGTGGTGCAGTAATGGGATCGGCCATTGCCGAAGGCGAAAACAGGGCGGTAAAGGCGATTGAGTCAGCCTTGAGTTCTCCCCTGCTAAACAACAATGAGATTACCGGGGCACGAAGTATATTGCTTAATATAACATCCGGAAAGAAGGAGATCACAATGGATGAAATTTCTGAGATCACCGACTACGTAATCGCTTCTGCTTCCAAGAAGACAACACTGATCTGGGGTATGGGACACGATCAGAACCTGGAGGAGAAAATCGGTGTGACAGTGATTGCTACCGGTTTCCAGATGAATAATATCCTCGATGTGTATACCGATAAAAAACATTTAGACTATGTGCCGCTCAGGGACGGCAAGGAGCAGTCAAATGCAGAAGGTGATATATTCCGGCCGTTGCAGCAGAAATTTGACTTTGGCGATCACGGAAATGACGCCAATGCAGAGGAGTATGTATTGTATGATCAGTCGTCTGACAAGAAGAACACGGGAGAGAAGGAGCGCAAGTTGGCCGAACGTGTACGGAGTTTGAAGGAGACCCATGAGAGGCTGAAAGAGGGTGGCTATACGTCCCATTCGAAGGACGATGAGATCGATGAATTGGAGAATATTCCGGCCTACATCCGGAAAAAGCTGAAGATGGATCCGGAGAACCACTCCGACAGTGAAGAGGTCTCCAGGTACCGCTTGTCGGAGGATGAGAATAAATCGCCCAGGCTGCGCGAGGATAACTCCTACCTGCACGATAATGTAGATTGACAGGCTCCAATAAAAAACCCCATCGATGAACGGTGGGGTTTTTTATTGGGATTAAAGGATTTTTTTATCTGCCGTAGAATATCTTGAGCCGGTTATCTGTTATATCGGCTTTTTCAATCATCGCTTCGTAGGCCTCATAGGTGGCCCTTGACTGGATTGCCATGTTGAGCCTGTTTCTTATGGGATTATAATTTGCATCCGGATCTGGCTCATCGATATTGTTAACGCTGATCACAAACACGCTGTTTTCACCGATATAGGGTCCGGACAGGGTTTCCGGCGGGAGGTTCAGCGCTGCACCGACAATGTATGGTTCCAGTCCGATGCCTGGCACATAGGTGTTGGAAAACTGTACCTGGGTAGCTTCCTGCAGCTCGAGGTTTTTTGCAGCGGCAAATGATCTGATGTCAGCTGCCTCCTCCAGGCCCTCTTGTAATGAGGCTGAAATTATTTCACCTTTCTTCTGTTTTCTTACGGCGATTTCAACTTCGGTTCTAACTGATTCGAGGCTGGCGTAACCATCATCTTTAACATCGGTAAGGGCGACCACGATATACTGATCGCCTACTTCGAAGATCGAACTGATATCTCCCTCTTCCGCATTGAATGTCCAACCAATCATATTCACCGGGTTTTCCAGTCCGGGTATGGTACGCTGGTCCTTGGATATATCGGGCACGATTCTCGGGTTCATCCCATACTCCCTGGCCTGCTCTTCGAATTTGCTTACGTTGGTGGCTTTACCCCTGAACTTCACGGCCCTGTTGTAATACTCCTGGTCGGTCTCGTTACTGGCGTAAACGTTATGAACGATGGTGGCGACCTGGTATTTTTGCACCGGACGGCTCTGGTCTTCGATTTTCAGAATATGAACGCCAAACCTGGTCGTTGCCTTTACAATATCACCTTTTCTATTTTCAAAGGCAGCATTATTAAAAGGAGTTTCCATCATCCCTTCAGTAAACCAACCCAGGTCACCACCGATATTTCGGTTGCTCTCATCAGCAGAGTATTCACGGGCAATTTCATTGAAGCTGCCACCCTGATCGATAACGGTTTTCAGGCTGTCGGCAAGCTCTTCGGCACGCTGTGTGCTGCCCACGACGGAATAACCGATCAGTATGTGCCTGGCCTTGACAGAGTCGGGACGAAACTGTGTATCTCTTACCATTGAAAGTTTGTACGCATTGTCTTCAAAATAGGGTCCAAAGACCTCTCCGGTTGGAAGGCTCAGCAGTGAATCCCTTAGAATGGGGTTCAGTTCTGATACAGTGTAAAATTGCGGATCGAATGGTTCATCAGAGACTCCGTTAACATAGGAGACAAGATTCTCTGTTTCGGTCCTTGCGAACTCATCTTTTGTGTGCTGTGTCCAGAGCAGTGAATTTGCATCATCCTCTTCGCTTGGGACAACGTCGAATGCCACATACTGAATGGATCTCGACTCTTCGCTACTGTATTTTTCTATGTTATTTTTGTAATAAGCCTTCAAATCGGCATCACTTACTGTTACCTCCTCATCGGGTATGGATGAAAAATTTTGTGCCACAAAGCTGAAATCAACCTTCTTCCCGGTCTCCATGTGGTGATCGCGGATCTCCAGAGCGGAGGGTCTCAGTCCTTTGGTTACAAGAGCAAGGTACTTTTGGTTCAGTCGCTCCTCCAGGATCTCATTCTCAATAAAGAGCCATCTTTGTCGTTCCTGGGCATACTCCTCGCGGTCGAGGGAGTTAAAATAATTCATCATAAAGGCCCGGTTGAACTCTCCTGTTTCAGGATTGGTGAACATCTGGCGGATAATGGGATGCGGCTCGCTAAATGCAACATAGCTTCCTGATCCCATTCCTGCAGTCTGATCGCCGGCGACCATGGCCTTTAATTCATCGTCGCTGACCTTCAGTCCGATCTGATCATATGATTCATCCATCACGGAGTTACGTACCATTCTTCGCCAGGTTTCATCCTCTACCTGCCGTTCAATTTCCGGATCCAGGTTCTGGCCGTAGTTCATCTTGTAAAAGTCCATCAAAACTTTTTGCTCTGCCTGGTAATCCTCAATTCCATATGTTTTACCATTGATCTCGGCGACCGTCCTGTTCGGCTGGATGTTAAAATCTCCAAGGATAAATCCCAACATTGCAAGTCCGATTGCACCCATTACCAGTATTCCTGCCCTTTTTCTTATCGTTTCAAGCGTTGCCATTCAATAAATATTTCTGTTACAGTATTTGTTAAAAATTTTAGCGTACGAATATAGTAATAATAGGTTGAAACAAAAAGCATCAATGCACATTAAGCTCAACCAGTTCAACGCGGTTTGCGCTTACCTGAAGAATCTTCATATCAAAGTTGTTGATCCGAATGGTTTCATTTTGACCCGGTATATTTTTCAGGTGGTAGATGATGAATCCTGCCAGGGTGTCGTATTCCTCCGATTCCGGGATGTCAAGCTGAAAAGTTTCGTTCAGGTAGCTGATTTCATGTCTGCCAGAGAGCCTGTAACTATTCTCCCCGGTTTTCTTCATCTCCAGCTCCGCGGTATCATGTTCATCACGGATCTCACCAAAGATCTCCTCAATCACATCCTCGGTGGTGATCAGTCCGGATGTACCTCCAAATTCATCAAGTACGACGGCGATGCCTTTTCCACTTTTAATAAATGATTTCAGGATCCTGTTCACAGGAAGGGTTTCAGGAACCACAGGCAGGGTTTTCAGGTAGTTACCGATATGTTCGGGGTTGTGAAACATATCCTTTGAATTAACATATCCGATTACATTGTCGATATTGTCGCGATAAATGAGGATCCTGCTCAGACCGGTCTCCGTAAATGTATCAACCAGCTGCTGCACCTCACTTTCAATGTCCATGGCGATGATCTCTGTGCGCGGTATCATGCAGTCGCGCACTTTCAGGTTCGAAAGTTCAAGTGCATTTTTGAATATCTTCAGGTCCTTCGTTTCCGGCTCATCTTCATCCTGCTCCTGCTTGCTTTCGGTAACGAGGTGACCGAGGTCGACTTTGCCAAAAACCGTCTGTCCGATATTACCTTCCGATTTTACTTTCAGTATATAACGCATGGTGAAATTGGAGATACCGATTGAAAGCAGCGAGATCGGGTACAGGAGGATATAAAAAACAAGTGCAGGAAGGGATAACAGGCGCAGGGCACCATTCGGATTGATCCTGAAGAGTGTCCGGGGAAAAAATTCCGAAGTAAGCAGTACCAGTATGGTTGCGAAGATCACCTGGAGCAGGATAACCGGTGCCGGGGAATCAGTTTGCACCAATTGTTCCACAGGTTTTTTCATCAGGGCCGCGAATGCAATCCCATAGATCACAAGGGCAATTGTATTTCCCACCAGCATGGTGGCAGTATACCTTGCAGGATGACGGGTAAAAATTGAAATGATTCTTGATGAAAAGACATTGTGCTTTTTGTCGATCTCAATCCTCAGCTTGTTGGAGGTGAGAAAAGCGATCTCCATGCCGGTGAAGAAAGCTGAGAATAGGAGGGCAATCAATATGACAGGCAGATAGGGCATGCTTATCTGTTTGAGATCCTTATTCTCCGCCTGCGGTAATACATCAGAAAGGCCAGCAAGGCAAACAGCAGGTAATACCAGCTTTCTCCAATACCATTTTCGATTGTGACTTCGATTCCGATAAAGAGCATTAGTCCGCCCATGACGAACCAGATTATTTCAAATATAGCTCCGGTATTATTCATCATCTTTCACATTAACCACTCCCCTGGATCCTATCAGCGTATAGTCTGTTAGTGACTGGTTGGATTTGAAACCGTTCTGACCATAAAATGTTCCATCTTCGTTCACAATGCGTGTGTAGGAGTGTGAGTATATTTCTTCTTTCTCTTCATCCCAGAAGAGCTCCTCGGTATCCAGGCGCTCCCCCGATTTAAAATTCTCCGCTATTACGTTTCCAGTCGCGTGCCAGAGCTTTTCATCGTTGTTGTAAATTGCATAGTTGGCCTGGATCACCGACTCTATCTCCAGATCCTCATCAAAGATATAAACTTTCATACCGTCAGGAAACTCACTGTATGGTTTTTCTGCGTTATTGAATTGCTTGAGTGATTCGGCAAACATTTGCAGTTTCACCCTTCCCGAGTCGCTGTAAACCACCTCAATATCCTCCCCGATAATATTTGGGTACTCTGCCGATGTATTGATCAGGTTGATCTTTTCTATGTCATTTTCACACGCAGGTGTGAGCATAACAATCAACAAAAGCGATATTGTTCTTTGAATGAACCGGTTCATTGAATAAAAACTACTTCTGACACATATACCCTGCGGGCAGGTTGAAAACTTTACTTTAATTTCTGGCACGCACGGTGGTGTATTCGTTGATACAGCCCTTGACGTGGTATGAATCACCTTCTTTCAGTGTTCTGAAGAAAATCTCTTCACCGTCCGGATACTGCGATACATAATCGTTCAGCCGTTTATCCGCCTGAGAGGCTGTGGTGGGATCAACATTTTTTGCCTTGATATATTTATCGGCAGCTGCCCAGAATGCAGTACTTCTCTCAAAGGCATCCCCCAGGTTTTCGCGGCTCTCAATGTATGCATCTCCAAGGAGGATATAGGCTTCTCCCATAGAAGGATCGTTTTTAACAGCTTCGCGGGCATAGTCGATGGCCTGACAAATATTTCCCTTGATCCTGGTTATCTGTGCCAGTTCATAGTAATACCTCGCTGTCTCCTCATTACTGCCATCACCATTGATCGCTTCGAGATAATACTGTGTTGCCTTGTCGTAAATCTCTTTTGTAACAAACAGCCGGGCCAGCTTGTAAGCCGATTCATGGTCGGGCTGGATTTTATACAGTTGCTCAGACGCTTTGGCATACATGTCCGATCTGTCGCAACCACTGTTATAATAAAAATCGAGCATTTTATTCAAAAAGGCTTCATCATTTTTGTTCTTTTCGAACCTGGGCTCGTAATACTCGTTCAATGCCTCACATGTAAGAATTCCTTCGCCCAGCATAAAGTCATCAACTGTTGTTTTTGCCCGCTTAAAACGCCTGTCATTCGGGTTTCTTTCAAGTTTTGCGTCAATCACTTCACTGGCAGTGAAGTAATCTTTGATCGTCTGGTCCTGATCCAACTCCCCCGCTTTGTGCAATGACACACTGGTGTTCATATATAGAATGAGGATCGCATCCCTTGCACCTTCAGGATCCAGCTCCACGCTTTTGGCCAGGTATCCGTATGCCTCTTCGATCGATTCAAGGTTATCTTTTCTGTACCTCAGCAGATCAGTTGCTTTTCTTCCGAGCACGTTGGCCTCATCGTTGAAATACTCCATCCTTTTGTCGTAAATCTGCATGATGGTATCAATAAGAGCTTCGACCACATCCGGATTCTTCTCTGCAGAGATGAATTTCTTGAACATCGTTACTCCGTCGACGTACATATTCTGACTAGAGGCCGGACAATCATTATATACTTTTCTCCAGGAATTAATGGCATCCTTATAATTATTGTGCTTATAAAACTCCCTGTATAGCGAGAGGTTCATCAGGCAATTGATGCTGTCCTGTCCCTGTCCGTATTTTGAACCCTCCGAGGCTCCGGTCTGCGTGAATGCAGGGACCATCATCATGAGTGCCAGGATCGCTGCCGTTATTGTTCTGATCGCTAAAGTTTTCATCTTCTTTCAATAATTTCCTGTGCCAAACGTTAATCAAATTTCCTTTTGTAGAACCAAAGATCGTGCAAAGTTACATTAAATGTTATAATACCATAATTTTCCTTTATCAAATTATTCTCTAACGTACCTCTTGAACCATAGGTAAATGCAATGTTCAATGACGATTTCGTTCTACCTAGTGGAAAACCTACTCCAAAAGTTATGCCATAATCTTTCAGCTGGTAATCGCCGATCTTCACGTACGACTCATTCATAAATCCCCCAACCCTGTAACTCATTAGGTTATGGTATCCCCTGAACGCATTGAAGTCGGGTGTATATTCAATCCCCGCCCGGAGCGATCTTGCGGTGGACAGGTCAAATCCTTCAACAGCGAGTGCGCTGTTGCCGACCGCTGCCCAGTCCTGCTGATAATAATCGCCCGTAACGGTCAGTTTCCCTGGAATACCCATGGCCACTCCCACCCCGATTTTTGTTGGTATTGTAATGGTACGGTCCGACTGGTCATTGATGATATCGACACCGGGAGTGACAAGAACGGAATCCTGACTGAATCCCGGTGATCCAAGGAAATCGTTTGTTACCGACGAGTTAAATGCCGAATTGAGGTTGGCTTCCATATCGTAGGTCCCTCCGATCGTGAAGAAAAATTTCCTCCCGAAAATCTCTTTGTACTGTAGTCCGAATCCGAAATAGGTATGGCTGATAACGATCTCATCCAGTGC
>CAYOVC010000003.1:0-9799 GCA_964407305.1 uncultured Bacteroidaceae bacterium
TGCGAATTCAACCGGACTGTTATTCTTTGCGTTGTAGACACGGCCCTCTATGATGCCTTTCTGACCGGCGGCCAGGGAGGCGGAGAGTAGGAACAGCAAGATGAAAGTAATTTTTTGGAGCGACATAAAATATGTGTATTAAACGAAAAATACGATCTAAAACAGTAAACACAAAAGTGTCTGTTTTTGTTTATGTTACGTTCAATAAAAAGCTACAAAAATTAAACAAAAATCATCTTTTAAGCACCAGGATAAAAAATTACTTTAATTGATCCCACTGCAACCCGGGAAACTCCTTTTTCATCTCCCCGATCTTTCCGGCGGTCTGCTCCATGAATTTTTTATACTGATCGGTCTGGGTGTGTAGCGGACGATGACCCAGTGCCTTTAGCAGCGGATCGAGGCGTTTGATGATCGCGGCTGCATCCTCGCTGATACAGTTTTCCATAAAATGCTGCCAGATATAGGCGATGGCCTGGTCGTTCGGATGCAGCATATCGGCACCATAGTAACGGTAATCGCGCAGGTCATCCATCATAATCTCGTAGGAGGGAAAATAATGACACGTATCGGGATACAGCTTTTCCAGTTTGCCGGTCGACAGCAGCAGTGTTGCCTTGCTCCGCTGGTTGCCGGAGAGACCATCCCTGATATGTCGCACCGGACTCACAGTAAGAATGATCTTTATCTCCGGGTTGAAGTGCAGAATGCGATCAACAAGCGCCTGGTAATGCTGAACGATCTCCTCCACCGTTAATAATCTGCGCGAGAATTGTGATGCCGGTAGTTTGTGACAGTTATTCACGACCTTTCCTGTTTCCCTGAGTTCGTATATGAAGGCCGATCCAAAAGTGAGGATCAGGTGGCCCGCCCGGCGGAACAGCTCTTTGGCCTCCTGAAATGCCTGGTTAATCTTTTCAGTTGCCACCTCCCTGTCGGGATCGGAAAACTTCGTGTAGTGGTCGAACGAAAACCATAATCCGTCGTGAAACCCTAGATCTTCCGGCAGGTACTTTTTTTTATCGATAAGCGCACCAATGCTCTTTGCAATGCTGAAGGGATTATAGATCACGCCGAAGGGGTTGACCGAGACCGGGAACAGGTATTTTTCCAGGTAACTGCCTGTATTGTCGGTAAAGCAGGAACCCAGCATAATGACCGGTTTTTCATATCTTACTGGCCAGGGAATTTTTATAATATCTATTTCAGTTCGGAATTTCATCTAAATACTCTTTCAGCCAGCCGGTGATGTAGGCAAAAACCTCCTCCCTGTTGGGTTCATGGTGCAGTTCATGATAGGCCCCTTCCCATAGTTTTAACCGTGTCCGATCGCTTGTGTTCATCACATATTCCTCGCTCGCCTTTGCAGAGGTAATCCGGTCGCCCCTGCCATGCATGATAAGGAACGGACAGTTGATCTTATACACATTTCGCAGGGCATTAATACCGGCATCAAAGGTTGATTTGAACAGTCCGATCGAGATCTTGTTGTGCACCAGCGGGTCTTCTGCGTATTTTCGAACCTCCTGTTCGTCGCGCGAAATATCTTTCGGATCGAGTCCGTTCGGGAGTGAGATACCGGGGGCGATTTTCAACAGGGGTTTAATCAGTCTGATCAGCGTTCTTGAGGGAGGGTTGACCAGCTTCAGCCAGGGGGAGGTCACGATCAGGGCATCAACGGTATAGGTTGTGCTGATGACATAGTTGATTGCAACGGTACCACCCATGCTGTGGCCATAAAGTATAACCGGTTTTTTAGGGAAAGCACCCCGAAGGTGTTCCACCAACGCTTTCACGTCATTAATGAGGTATTTGATATGGGTCGGGTGCCCCCTTTTTCCGTCGGATTTACCATGTCCGCGCTGGTCGTAGGCAAAAAAAGCGATTCCCTGGCTGACAAATCTTTCCGCCCAGTGATCGAGCCTTCCCCCGTGACTACCCAGGCCGTGGATGTAGAGTATAAGGGCAGTGGGATCTTTCTCCGGGATCCATTCCTGCAGGTACAGTTTTTTCTTGTCGCCGGTCTCAAACCAGGAGTGCTTGTATCTTGTCATCCGTTCATTTTTGGTCAGTTCCCCGAAAATTTTATATTTGGGATATTGATCACTAAGATAACAAAATGCAAAGGATAATTCAATCAAATTCAAATTCATGTTCCATTTTTACGAAATATTATTTCAGCGTTTATGATCTGTCCCGCTCCTATGCGGGGAAACGCAAAATATTGTCTTGGGACAACTTTTTTAAATGAAATTTTTGATAGATATGGCTATTATGTATTGACAAATACATATAATTTGTATATATTTCGGCAATGAAGCCCTCATCATTGAGGAAATATTTTTGGCTTCGCCGAGCTAAAGGTTCAGCGGTGCAAAGACAAAATAATGTATGAAAACAACACTGAACATAGATGATCACATCCTTAAAAAAGCATCCAGTCTTACAGGTATTTCAGAAAAAACTGCCCTGGTCAGGCGGGGATTGGAAACTTTGATAGCCCTGGAAAGTGCGAAGCGGCTCGCAGCCTTAGGAGGCAGCGAAAAGAAACTGAAAAGTATTCCCAGGAGAAAAACGATCAACGAATGATTTTAGTGGATACTTCTGTCTGGATTGACCACCTTCATTCTGGGGATGAGGATTTGAATGAATTACTTCTGTCGGGTCAGGTTTGTCTCCATCCTTATGTCCTGGGTGAATTGTCCTGTGGAAATTTATCCAATCGAAAAGAGATTCTTTCACTTCTCAAAGCACTCCCGGGAATAGATTCAGTGCTGGATGAGGAGGTTCTTATGTTACTAGAAGACAGGAAGCTTTATGGAAAGGGATTGGGTTTTATTGATATCCATTTACTTGCTTCAGCAATGATATTTCAAGTTCCTGTTTGGACAAGAGATAAATCCTTAAAGCGGATAGCCGAAGAATTAGGTGTCAGTTATTGAGCCAGATTAAATACATGAAATTTTTAGTCAATTATGCAACAAACCATTCAAATTGCAACTCCCGCCCACGACGGACTCTACGATATCACCAGACAGGTGGAGGCGGTGGTTGCGAAGAGCGGAATACAGCAAGGGCTTGTAAATGTCTATGTTCAGGGGGCCACGGCGGGAATCATGATCCAGGAGAACTGGGACGATTCAGTGCAACGGGATGTGGTTTCACTGCTGAGAAAACTCATCCCGAACGGTGTCTGGGAGCACGACCGGCAGGACGGGAACGGTGATTCCCACCTGAAAGCGGGGATTGTCGGTCCGCAGGAGACCATTCCTATTATAGATGGAAAGATGGGCCTCTCCACCTGGCAGAATATTTTTTTATGCGAGTTCGACGGACCGCGGGAGCAGCGGAATATTGCAGTGACTGTGATGGCAGGGGAATAAGGCTTTTTTTTGGGGGTCCATGGACATATTATTATTGGAATTACCCGCCATTTCAAGGCTGGTCACGCTTGCAGAAAATCAGATCTAAAGCAGGAACGATTTTAGAGCTGAGCCGAAAAGTTGAGGCCGTCTTTTCCGGCGATCTGTGCCACGGCACCGATCATATCGGCGTTCAGCCGGCCCCTGATATGCACCATTACATTGTCGTCGCCCCCGACGAGTACCAACATATCCTTTAGCTTGCCGTTTCGCTCCCTGCCGAGGATCATCACATCCTCACCATCGGAAGTAACCCGCATCATCACCTCATAGCCGTTTCTGCCCGGTGTGATACGTGCCTCCCTGGTGAAATTCACATCAGGGTATAGATCGTTGTTGTCGATGGTTAACAGGCGGATCGAGCGGATCGACCGGAGAAACGCCTTTTCTGCTGGTTCAAGGTCGGCAATGTTGGCCGCCAGCTTCATAACGAACCCCGGGATCCAGAGCGATACCACCCCTTTTTCGCCCCTGTATTTCTGGTAGAGCCTTTCTGTTTCAATGGTTTGTGCGGAAAGTACTGTTCCTGTGAGCAGGATCGCTATCGAAAGTGTAAGTAGCTTTTTCATGTTTGTCAGTTTTCTTTCCCATAAGACGAACCTGGATTTAATTTGTTACAGGGGACCGCAACTTTTTTTGCCAGGTGGGTTTGGTTCCAGCTGTTGAGGGGGCAGGGGGAATTTCATCTTCTGTAATTTGAAAATCATTTTACTGGATCTGTGCCGGATATATTACTCAGAAAATTAATGTTTCGGATGAGTCCGGTATACCCGGTTCGTTTTACGGCGGAGCTTTTGAACAGCTGGTTAAAAGCAGGCTGGTCGAGTTGCTGCCAGTCTGTTTTCTTCATCTCCAGCAGCCGTGGTTTGGGTTGGAATTCTTCGATCTGGTGTGGTTGGGCTTTTCGGTTCCAGGGACATACATCCTGACAAGTATCACAGCCGAAGGCGCGGTTTTCGAAGTTCCCGCGGAATTTTTCCGGGATCTGATCCCTGTTCTCAATCGTGAGATAGGAGATGCAGCGGTTGGAATCGATGGTGCGGCCCGGGAGGATCGCATCGGTCGGACAGGCATCGATGCAGATGGTGCAGCCGCCACAGAAATCGCTCTCAGGAACCTGGTTGTAGTCGAGCTCCAGGTCGAGGACCAGCTCCCCGATAAAGACAAACGATCCGAGGTCGCGGTTGATCAGGTTGGAGTGCTTTCCAATCCATCCCAGTCCGGCCCTCACGGCCCACGTACGGTCGAGAACAGGTGCCGAGTCGACAAACACCCGGCCTTCTGCCGGACCGATATTTTCCCGGATGAACTGGTACAGCGACTTCATCTTATCCTTCATCACAAAATGGTAGTCGGTGCCGTAGGCATATTTGGAGATCACCGGCGCCTCCGGATCCTCCTGCCGTTCGTCTGTATAGTAATTCAGCAGCAGGGAGATCACCGACTTTGCACCTTCAATCAGTTTCGCAGGATCGGTCCGCTTCTCGAAATGGTTCTCCATGTACTGCATGGAGCCATGGTATCCATTGTTGAGCCAATCTTTTAGCCGTTTTGCATCCTGCGGCAAAAATTCAGCCTTCGAAAACCCACAGGCGGAAAATCCGAGGCGGAGTGCCTCATTTTTGATGGCCAATGATTTGAGTTCTTTTTCCATAGGACTTTAACCGAAGAAAAAAAAGCGCTCTACATCAGTCCCAGCTCCAGCTTTGCCTCCTCACTGAGCATATCCTTGTCCCACGGCGGATCAAAGGTCAGAATGATATTTACCTCTTCGATCCCCTTCACATCCTTCACGTATGTCTCAACATCGTTGAGGACGATATCGGCCATCGGACAGTTGGGTGAGGTGAGTGTCATGGTGATATCCACTTCACGCTCAGATTTCAGATCCACCTCGTAGATAAGCCCCAGGTCGTAGACATTGACCGGGATTTCCGGGTCGTATACATTCTTCAGAGCCTTGACAATACTCGCCTCAATTTCCGTATAATTCTTCTCTTCGCTCATAACGCATTAATTTTATGTTGCAGCATTTGCTTCGGGTATCCCTGCATTGAATAATTCACAAAGGTTCAGTTTCGCTGCTCATTTTTATGTTGCGCACCCATGCCACTTACCCCTCCTTCTCCGCCTTCGCCTGGTAAGCGATCGCGTACAGTTTCATCTTTTTCACCATGGCCACCAGTCCGTTTGAACGCGTAGGGGAGAGGTTTTGTTTTAGTCCGATCTCATCAATAAAGTAGAGTTCATTGTCGATGATCTCTTTGGGCGGTTGACCGTTCAGTACCTTCACCAGCAGGGCGACGATTCCCCGGACAATGATCGCGTCGCTGTCGGCCTGGTACCAAATCTTCCCGTCTTTGAAATCCGCGTTCAGCCATACTTTCGACTGGCAACCACTGATGAGGTACTCGTCGGTCTTGTATGCCGGATCGATGGCGGGCAGGTCATTACCCATCTCGATCAGGTAGTCGTACTTGTCCAGCCAGTCGCTGAAGACCGAAAATTCCTCGATAATTTCGTCTTGAATTTTGTTGATTGACATCATCTTCCGTTTTTCGGATTATTTTTCACAAACATTTTTTTCACGCGGTGAAGGCCATCTGCGAGCATATCGACCTCTTCAAAGGTGTTGTAGAGGACCATCGATGCACGGATCGTACCGCTGATGTTGAAATGGTCCATCACCGGTTGGGTGCAGTGCGTGCCGGTCCGAACCGCGATCCCCAGTTTATCGAGCACCATGCCGGCGTCGTAGGGGTGAACGCCCTCAAGCAGGAATGAGAAGACATTGATCTTGAGTGCGGCATTACCGTAATTTTTCAGGCCTTCAATCTCGCCCAGTTTGTGCCGGGTATAATTCAGCAGATCCTTCTCATAGGCCGCGATGTCCCCGATCCCAATTGCGTTCAGATATTCCAGCGCCTTTGCCAGTCCGATCGCCCCGGTGTAGTGCATGGTTCCGGCCTCAAATTTATAAGGAAGCTCGTTGTAGGTGGTCTTCTCCATGGTTACGCAATCGACCATGTCGCCACCGCCCTGGTAGGGGGGCAGCTCCTCCAGCAACGCTTCCCTGCCGTACAATACACCGATCCCGGTAGGACCAAAAACTTTGTGGCCGGAGAAGACAAAGAAATCGCAGCCGATCTCCTGCACATCCACTTTTCCATGCTGAACGATCTGTGCACCGTCGATGAGCACCGGTATATTTTTTTCATGGGCGAGTCGGGTGATCTCCTTCACCGGGTTCACTGTGCCGAGGGAGTTGGAGGCGTAGTTCACCGCCACGATCCTGGTCCTGTCGGTGAGTAAACGCCGGTACTCATCCATGACCAGTTCGCCGTTGTCATCGAACGGGATCACCTTCAGCGTGGCCTGTTTTCTTTCGCACAGCATTTGCCAGGGTACAATGTTGGAGTGGTGCTCCATCTCTGAGATCAGGATCTCGTCGCCTTTTTTGACATACTTCTCACCGAAGGAGAAGGCTACGGCATTGATGGCACTGGTGGCACCATGGGTGAAGATGATCTCCGTGGTGGAGCGGGCATTGATGAACCCCCTTACCGTGTCGCGGGCCTCTTCGTAGGCTTCGGTCATCTGTTCACTCAGGAAATGGATGCCTCGGTGGATGGTGCTGTTTTTCATGGCATAGACCTCCCGGAGGGCGTCGATCACCACATTCGGCTTCTGTGTCGTGGCCCCGTTGTCGAGGTATACCAGCGGTTTTTCGTACACCTTCTCACTGAGAATCGGGAAATCAGATCGTATTTTATTTATATCAAATTCCAAAATATTGTTTATTAGTCATAACATTGAATGGCACAATGATCGCAACGGCTGAGCTCTCCCCTGAGCCGTTTGCTGACGAGGTCCTCGATCCTTCCCTGCAGTGCCTCCTCTTTGATTCCAGAGATTACACTATCGGCAAATGCATACATCAGCATCAGGCGTGCCTCGTCCTTTGGGATTCCTCGTGACTGCAGGTAAAACAGTGCATTATGATCAATTTGTCCGATCGTTGCACCATGACTGCATTTTACATCATCGGCATAGATCTCCAGCTGGGGTTTGGTATGCATTTTCGCGTCGCGGGTCAGCAATATATTGTTGTTCGACTGGTAGGCTTCCGTTTTCTGTGCATCCGGGAAGACATGGATCTTGCCTGCGAATGCACCTGTGGAGGTATCGTCGAGTACGCCTTTGTAATGTTGCTTAGAAACGCAGTGCGGTTGTTGGTGCTCAATGATCGTGAAATTGTCGACATGCTGCTGCTTGTCGATCAGGAACAGTCCGTTGGCATCGCAATATGCATTTTCCCCTTTGAGCTTTACGTTCAGGTTGTTCCTGACCTTGCCACCGTGCAGTGTAACCGTTGTATGCCTTGCGTTTGAGTTGGCCGCTTGACCGATCCATGAGTTGGTGATCTGGACGGAGTGGTTGTGTTCATTCTGAACGCGGACAACGTCGAGGGATGCGTTCTCTGCCACTGCCATTTCAGATACGGAGTTGGTCAGGAAAAGATGGTTGGAGAGGGTATGGTCGCAGATGATTACCTCGGCTTTGCTTCCTTTTTCGGCCACAAACAGGTTTCGGTGTTGTACCATCTCGTTTTCGTCCGACAGGAGCAGGTGGATGACCTGCACCGGTTTGTCGAGCTGCTGGTTTTCTGGTACGTAAATAAAAATACCATCCTGGGCACAGGCGGTGTTCAGTGCGACAAACGGATCATTCCGGTGATCGGCGTATTGTCCCATATATTTTTCAACCAGTTGCGGATGTCGCTTCAGTGCCTCCTGCAGGCTGCCGAATATAATACCGTTTGACTGCTCCACCAGTCGCTCCCCGGAGGTTGTATAATAAAACCCATTCAGGACGAGTAGCACGTGTGTATCGAGTGTCGGTATGTCGCAGCTGAACATCTCCTGCACATCAAACTCCAGCTTTCTCGGAGAAAACCTTGTGGATAGTGATCCGTTGAAGAAGGGCTCCAGGTGCACATATTTGTAATCCTCTGATTTTTTGGCCGGAAATCCAAGTCGCTCAAAGTTCCCGATCGCTTCCCGTCTGAGTGCAGCGAGGAACGGTGGATCTGACGCATGGATCTCATGGCTGTGCTCTTCAAACAGCGTTACATATTTTAATACTGTATCTGCAGGTTCTGCTATTGTCTTCATAGTTTCTCTATCTCCTGTTTTTTCTCCACTTCCTGTTAATACTCAGCTTCCTGTTGATTCTCAACCCCTGTTAATACTCTACTTCCTGTTAATACTCTACTTCCTGTTAATACTCTACTTCCTGTTGATTCTCAACCTCTGTTAATACTCAACTTCCTGTTTATTCTAATCTTTGTTAATTCTCTGCTCCCGGTTTTTTCAATTGCTTTTCCTATACCGGGCCGGCTCCGGAGCGCTTATCAATTTCAGGCTGTGTCTCTTCAACGCCCCGGTCTCCGGCAAGAAACTTTTCTATACCTCAACCTGATTTTCCTGTCGGATCCATTCATATCCCTTCTTTTCCAGATCTTCAGCAAGGCTCTTGTCGCCCGACTTAACAATCCGGCCATTAAACAGCACATGTACATAATCGGGTACAATGTATTCTAGCAGCCGCTGATAGTGGGTAATTACAACAGTTGCATTCTCTTTTGTCTTTAGCTTATTCACCCCTTTTGCTACCACGCGCAGTGCGTCGATATCAAGTCCCGAGTCGGTTTCGTCGAGTATGGCGAGCCTCGGATTTAGCAGGGCCATCTGGAAGATTTCGTTCTTCTTTTTCTCCCCGCCTGAGAAACCTTCGTTGACGGAGCGGCTGGTAAGGTCCGAATCGATCTCAACCATGCTCTTCTTTTCCCGCATCAGTTTCAGGAAATCGCCTGCCGAGAGCAACTCCTCGCCCCTGTATTTCCTTTGTTCGTTGATGGCCGTTCTGAGAAAATTGACCATGCTTACGCCGGGAATCTCCACCGGGTACTGAAAACCGAGGAACATACCCTCGCGCGCGCGATCCTCCGGGGAGAGCTCCAAAAGGTCCTTTCCCAGGTATTCCACTTCACCTTCGGTGATCTCAAAGCTCTCATTCCCTGCCAGTGCGGAGGCCAGGGTGCTTTTCCCCGAGCCGTTTGGTCCCATGATCGCATGAACCTCGCCGGGTTTGACCTCCAGGTTGATGCCTTTGAGGATCTCTTTATCCTCTATGCTGACTCTTAAATTTTTTATTTTAAGCATGATGTATATGTATAATAATTAGTCTTTTAAATCTTTTTGCTACAGACATGGCGCCCCGCTGGGGCTATACATTGCGCCCCGCTGGGGCTTCAAATTGTTCCATGTATGCCTTCTACAGACATGGCGCCCTGCTGGGGCTATACATTGCGCTTC
>CAYOVC010000003.1:9899-30566 GCA_964407305.1 uncultured Bacteroidaceae bacterium
TCCATGTATGCCTTCTACAGACATGGCGCCCTGCTGGGGCTATACATTGCGCTTCTAACGAAGCTTAATCCAGCTCCGGTAGGAGCGGCATGTCTGTAGAACGTTCTGCCCACATGAAACCCCCAGCTCCGGTAGGAGCGGCATGTCTGTTCGTCTCCTATCCTACGCTGCCTTCCAACGTAATGGCTAATAGCTTCTGTGCCTCCACTGCAAACTCCATCGGCAACTTGTTCAGCACCTCCTTGGCGTATCCGTTTACGATCAGTCCGATGGCGATCTCCGTATCAATACCTCTCTGGTTACAATAGAAGATCTGGTCCTCACCGATCTTCGATGTTGTTGCCTCATGCTCCACAATAGCCGAATCATTATCCACCTCCAGGTAGGGGAAGGTGTGCGCCCCGCACTTATCGCCCAGCAGCAGGCTGTCGCACTGCGAGAAATTCCTTGCATTCTCAGCTCCTTTCAGCACCTTCACCAGTCCGCGGTAGGAGTTCTGACTCACACCTGCGCTGATTCCTTTTGATACGACGATGCTTTTTGTGTTTTTCCCGATGTGTGTCATCTTGGTACCGGTATCGGCCTGCTGGTGATTGTTGGTTACTGCCACAGAATAGAACTCCCCCGTGGAGTTATCTCCGAGCAGGATACAGCTTGGATACTTCCATGTTACTGCCGAACCGGTTTCAACCTGTGTCCACGATATTTTTGAATTGTCGCCTTTACAGATCCCTCTTTTCGTAACGAAGTTGTAGACCCCTCCCTTTCCATCCTTATCGCCCGGGTACCAGTTCTGTACCGTTGAATATTTTACCTCTGCATTTTCGAGGGCAACGATCTCCACGATAGCAGCGTGCAATTGGTTTTCATCGCGTTGCGGTGCCGTGCAACCTTCAAGGTAACTTACATATGCGTCATCTTCTGCAATGATGAGTGTACGTTCGAACTGACCGGTATTTGCGGCGTTGATTCTGAAATAGGTTGAAAGCTCCATCGGGCAGCGCACTCCTTTTGGTATGAAACAGAAGGAACCGTCGCTGAACACTGCGGAGTTGAGGGCCGCAAAAAAGTTGTCGGTATAGGGTACAACACTGCCCATGTATTTTTTTACCAGGTCGGGATAATTCTTAACAGCATCGCTAAACGAGCAGAAGATAATACCCTTTTCGGCGAGGGTCTCGGAAAAAGTGGTTTTCACAGAGACACTGTCCATCACCGCATCAACGGCGACACCGGCGAGTTGTTTTTGCTCCTCCAGCGGGATTCCCAGTTTATTGAATGTATCGATCAGCTCCGGGTCCACCTCATCCAGGTTGTCATACTTCGCATTCCGTTTTGGTGCGGCGTAGTAGATGATATCGTTGTAGCTGATCTCCGGAATTTCCAGGTGGGCCCACTCGGGCATCTTCATCGTGAGCCAGTGCCTGTATGCCTTGAGCCTGAATTCAGTGAGCCATTCAGGCTCCTCTTTTTTGGCAGAGATTGCCCGTACAACATTCTCATTTAAACCGGGAGGCAATGTTTCGGTCTCAATAAGTGTCTCAAAACCAAATTTATACTCACCCCGCGTTACTTCTCCCAGTATTTTATCCTGATCACTTGCCATAATCTCTCTCCCGTTAACTGCTGCGCTGCTTTAAATGGATTAATTTAAAATAGACGCAAATATACAAAAACTTGTTCTTACATTTGTACTACACTATACATCAGGTTTTGTTCACTGGGTTGTTATTTACAACCTGTTGGATATGGATTTTTAACAACAGCAGGAGCTTCCGGATGAGATGATCCCGGAGCAGATCGATGTGTCATAAAGAGTTTTCTGATGTAAGGGATTATTCAACAGTGTGCGGTGAATGCATTACGCCATTAGAAGGTGAGGTTGCTGTCGGACCAAAAGAAAACAGTATGAATAAAAAGCGAATAAGGTCAATTGAAGAAATGGGAGAGTTTGGTCTGATTGAACACCTGACCGAAGATATTAAAAAGTACCAGGATTCTACTTTAAAGGGGGTGGGCGACGATGCTGCTGTGATCGATTTCGGAGAGCTTTGTCAGGTAGTTACTACCGACCTCCTGGTGGAGGGTATTCATTTCGATCTGATGTACACCCCCCTGAAGCACCTGGGCTATAAGTCGGTGGTTGTAAATATCTCGGACGTATATGCTATGAACGCTGTGCCCCGTCAGATAACGGTCTCGGTCGCCCTGTCGGGTAAATTTTCCGTCGAGGCCCTCGAACAGTTTTATGAGGGTGTGAATATGGCCTGTAAGCAGTATGGTGTCGACCTTGTCGGAGGGGATACATCCGCTTCTGTAACCGGACTGATGATTTCTGTCACGGCCCTTGGAACTGCCGTGAAACGTGAGATTGTTTATCGCAGCGGTGCGAAAGTCAACAACCTGGTTTGCGTAACCGGCGACCTGGGTGCTGCCTATATGGGATTACAGGTGCTTGAGCGCGAGAAAAAAGTTTTCCAGGAGGATACCGATATCCAGCCAAAGCTCGGCGATTATGAATATATCGTGGGAAGGTTCCTCAAACCGGAGGTGCGGGTTGAGATGCTGCTGCGACTGCGCGAGCTGGATGTCCAGCCCACTGCGATGATCGATATCAGCGATGGATTGTCCTCCGAGCTGTTGCATCTATGTAAGCAATCTGATTGCGGTGTGGTGATCTACCAGGACCAGCTTCCCATTAGCATGGAGGTGGAACTTGCCGCAGCTGAGTTTCAGCTCGAGCCGATGATCCCGGCACTCAACGGCGGGGAGGATTATGAGCTGCTGTTTACGATACCCCTCTCGGCACACGATAAGATCAAAACCATCCCGGGTGTGAGTATTATCGGGAATATGACAGAGCATAAGGGTAAAGCGATTATGATGACGCATGAAGGCAATGCTGTAACGCTAAGTGCCCAGGGCTGGCAGGCCTACCAAAAGGGAAATGAGTAGCACACCGGTCATAAAGCCGGATCATACAATGGTAAGAGCAGGACCGGGTTTATACAATCTCACTCCTGATTTTCCCCGTCGAAATAACCTTTGATAATGCCTCTTTTTGACTCCCGGATAAACAAAACAATGTCGTCCCTCTCATTTGAAGCAGGAAGATTCACGTCCACAAAATCGAGTGCATCGGAGATATTCAGTCCGCGCTGATAGATAATCCGGTAAACTTCCTGGATGGCGTAAATAGTATTGTTGTTGAAATTCCTCCTGCGCAGACCGATGGAGTTGATTCCGGTAAATGAAAGGGGGTCCCTTCCTGCAAGGATAAAGGGCGGCACATCCTTTGTCACCTTACTACCCCCCTGGATCATGACATGTGTACCGATCCTGACGAACTGGTGCACCAGGCTCCCGGGACTAACAATTGCAAAGTTATCGACCTCAACCTCTCCTGCAAGTCCTGCATAGCTTCCAATGATCACATGATCGTGCACCAGACAATCGTGCGCTATATGCACATACGACATCAGCAGGCAATTGCTGCCAACAACGGTTTTTCCCCTGGTCTTGGTGCCTTTATTGATGGTTACGAATTCGCGTATCGTGGTATGGTCACCGATTTCTGTCAATGTATATTCTCCCTCATACTTGAGGTCCTGGGGATCTGCCGATATAACAGCCCCGGGAAAAATCTTGCAACTCTTTCCAATCCTTGTGCCGGGCATAAGGATGGCATTCGGACCGATCCAGCTGTTATCGCCCACGATCACATCATCGTAGATGGTGGCGAAGGGATCAACTTTTACATTTTTGCCGAGTTTGGCGTTGGGATGAATATGCGCTGTGGGTTGTGCCATTTACTGTTCAATATTTTTATCTTTTACGATCTGTGCCATTAATTCTCCTTCACAGACAAGCTTTTCTCCCACAAATATCTCGCCAAACATGAGGGCGATGCCCCTGCGGAGCGGAGAGAGAAGATCCATTTTCAGGATCAGTGTATCACCGGGAACTACCTTGGCCTTGAATTTTACCTTGTCTATTTTTATAAAATAGGTGGAGTAGTTTTCCGGATCGGGCACCATACCCAGTATGAGCATGCCGCCTGCCTGCGCCAGGGCCTCTATCTGCAAAACACCGGGCATCACAGGTTCAGCAGGAAAATGTCCCAAGAAAAAGGGCTCATTCATAGATACATTCTTTATACATACAACCCTTTTGTCGTCGAGGTAAATTGTTTTATCGATCAGCAGAAACGGTGGTCTGTGCGGAAGCTTTTCCATGATCTGGCTGATGTTGTATACCGGTTCTTTGCGCGGGTCATACTGCGGAATGTTTTTTTTGAGCATCTGCTTCTTCATCATCTGTCGAAGAATCTTTGCAAATTCCACATTGGCCAGGTGTCCGGGCCGTGTAGCAATAATCTTGGCGCGGAACCAGCGGCCGACGAGGGCAAGGTCGCCGATCATGTCCAGCATCTTGTGCCTGGCCGGTTCATTGTTGAAGCGCAGTTCAACATTGTTCAGTATCCCCTCTTTTACTTCGATCTTTGGTTGGTTGAACAGTTCGGAGAGTCTGTCGATATCCTCCTGAGGCATCTCATGGTCTACAATCACGATTGCATTATCCAGATCGCCACCCTTGATGAGTCCCAATTTTGCAAGTTGTTCGAGCTCATGCAGAAATACGAAGGTCCTGCACGGAGCGATCTGATCACCAAAATCTTCCCACCGTTCCAGTGTCGCATACTGGTTTCCCAGGATTTCGGAATTATAGTCGATCAGCACATTGATACTTTGCATCTGGTCGGGATAGGCTATGATATGAATGCCCCGTTCCTCATCGTAATACTCGACCTTCTCGGTCAGTTTAAAATACTTTCTGTCAGCCTCCAGATCAACAATGCCCACTTCCCGTATGGCTTTAACATACTCCCTGGCACTGCCATCCAAAATGGGGGTTTCCGGTCCGTCGATCTCTATGATCGCATTGTCGAGCCGCATTCCTGCAATGGCTGCAAGTACATGCTCGATTGTTGATATCCTTGTGTTGTTCTCTTCGATGGTAGTACCCCTGGAGGTATCGATTACATTTTCAGCAAATGGCCTGATTTCGGGTTTGCCGGGAAGATCGGTACGTCTGAACAGATATCCGTGGTTTTCCGGGGCGGGGTGAATGGTAAGGTTGACAACCTCTCCTGTGTGCAGACCTTTTCCTTTGAATGAGATCGAACCTTTGAGGGTTCTTTGCTTTTCAGCCATAGATGACGAGTTTACTTCTTAAAAGACCGCCGCAAGATACAAAAATTAGTATTAAGGAGTTTCTATCTGTTGTTTTTAACAAATGTGTAATTTGCCTGAAGCCTTTGATATGAAGGGTTTTACCTTTTATTTTTATTTGTTAATTCTTTCAGTTCCATGTCGATATCGATCACCTGTTGACGCAGTTCTGGTAATTTTCTGAAAACGGCATAGCTCTTATAAAACGATGTGAGATTAAACGCCGGGGAGCCCATGATCACGGAATTTTCCTTTTTTATACTGCTTCCTATTCCCGCCTGTGCACCGATCTTTACACCGTTGGCAATCACCAGGTGACCCGCCAGGCCGACCTGTCCCCCCATCAGGCAGTTACTGCCCACTTTGGTGGAGCCCGATATGCCGGTCTGGGCAGCGATGACCGTGTTCTCTCCCAATTCAACGTTATGGGCCACCATGATCAGGTTGTCGAGCTTCACCCCTCTGCGAAGGATGGTAGATCCCATTGTGGCCCGGTCGACAGTCGTATTGGCACCAATTTCAACATCGTCCTCTATCAATACATTCCCCAATTGGGGTACCTTATTGTAGTTGTTCTCCTCTGCCGGAGCAAATCCAAACCCGTCGCCGCCAATCACTGCTCCGGAATGAATAATGCAGGAGTTACCTATCATGCAGTCGTGGTATACCTTAACACCGGGATATAAGATTGTGTTGCTTCCGATCTTTACATTGTCGCCGATATATACCTGCGGATGGATCATCACATTGCTTGCGATCACAACATTCTCGCCGATCACGGCAAATTCCCCAATGTAGACGTTTTCTCCAAGCTCAGCAGATTCGCTGATGGCCGCATGTTTATTGATGCCTGTTTTACGCGGTTTGCTCTCTTCATAGAGCCTGAGCAAAGAGGCAAAGGCGTCGTACGCATTATCGACCCTGACAAGGGTGGCACTGACCGGTTTTTCCGGTTTGAAATCATTGTTGACAATGATCACCGAAGACCGGGAATCGTAGATATGTTTTTCGTATTTTGGATTTGCCAGGAAAGACAGTGCTCCCGGCCTTCCCTCCTCGATCCTGGCAACATCATTGATGACTGCCTCAGGATTCCCTTCCACCGTTCCGCGCAGGTATTCTGCGATAACTTTTGCAGTGAAATTCATTCAACCAAGGTTTTCTGTTTAGGGCTATTCTTACATAACGGCAGAAGTTGTAAACTATTGCAAAGGCTGCCTGATTTTAGGATAGCACAGGTAAAATTTCTTTATCTGTCTCGATAGCACAGAGACGTTCAGGATCTCAGAAACTTCACTGATATCCTTTACACCACCATCCTTACCGAGAATTTTTATATTATCGTCCATGTTTGAATAGGCATGGTTGCTTATGCTGTCCGAAACCACCAGGTAGTGGACCAACGACTCCGGAACAGAGAGTACAGCCGCCGCCGCCTTTCTCTCGTTTTCGATTCTCACGGAATCAAACGGATCGTTGCTGATCTCGATCCGGAAAAGTCTCCTGTTGACAAATCCGGTGCAGAGGTAGCGCAGCACCGGATCACTGCACCTGCTCCATACTTTGGCTGCACTGATGATATCATTATCGTCGAGCTCGCCAAACTGTTCCAGGAATTCATTCCCGCCGGAACCACGATAATCCCCGTCCATGTTGTAAAGAAAATAGTCAAGGGCCGGGGTGGCGAAAAGTTTTTCACCTAAAGATGCCAGTTCCCTGGCCCGCTGTAACATCATGACCAGAAGCTGATCGCCTGCCAGTACCCCCTTGTGCAGGTACACTTGCCAATACATGAGCCTGCGGGCCACCAGGAACTTCTCGATGGAATAGATCCCTTTTTCCTCCACAACAAGTTGGTCGTCATGAACCTCTAACATCTTGATGATGCGGTCGGAGCCGATGGACCCCTCAGTTACTCCTGTAAAAAAACTGTCGCGCCGAAGGTAATCGAGCCGGTCAACATCGAGTTGACCACTTACCAGCTGGTGCAGGAACCTTTTTTTGTATGCATCCCTGAAAATGCTGATGGCCATGGAAAGCCTGCCATTCATTTCACTGTTAAGCTTCTCCATGATCATCAGGGAGATCTCTTCGTGATGCATTCCGGGAATCAACGTCTTCTCCAGTGTGTGCGAAAAAGGACCATGCCCGATGTCGTGCAGCAAAATCGCAATGTTTGCTGCCTCTGCCTCCTCGTTGGTGATTTCATGACCCTTGCTTCGGATCGATTCAATGGCATCCCCCATCAGGTGCATGGCCCCCAGTGCATGCTGAAAACGGGAATGGTTGGCACCCGGATAGACAAAATGGGTCATTCCAAGCTGCCGGATTCTCCTGAGCCTCTGAAAAAGAGGATGTTCGATCAGGTGAAAAATGATCTCATACCTGATCTTAATGAAGCCGTAAACCGGGTCATTGATGATCTTGTATTTATTAACTGGTCGCGCACCCATGCTGTACTGATTCACAGACAAAAGTATATGATTAAAATTACATATACGGCTCCATTTTAAAAATGGTTCGGATTTTTGGTAATTGAATGATTATTTGTACCTTTGCGTGTTGTTTGAAGCGAGGTAGAATCTATAGGGGACTTTTGTCCCCTATTTTATTGAAAATATGATTGACGAGAGCAGGATTATCGATTTGATAAACAGCAGGATAGGAGGGTCGGACCTCTTCCTGGTTGATGTCAGTACAGGAAGCTCGAATGAGATTCGTGTGTTGGTTGATTCCATGGAGGGGGTGAAGATCAGTGAATGCGCCGAACTTTCACGCTGGCTCACGGCCGAACTGGATCAGGATGATATGGATTTCAGCCTGGAGGTTTCATCGCCCGGACTGGGGTCCCCATTCGTTCTGAAGCAACAATATAAGAAGAATATTGGTCGTCATGTAGAGGTGATCTTCAAAGATGGCAAGAAGAGAAAGGGACGGCTCACCGGTGTTGGAGAAGACAGTATCACATTGGAGGTGACGGAAAAGATGCTGGCAGGGGGTAGTCAGAAAAAGAAGAAAAGTGTGCTGACAGAAAAATCGTATGGATTAAATGAAATAAAATCAACCAAAGTTGTTATAGAAATTTAAAGTATTGATGGCATAAAATGGAAAATCTGAATTTATTTGATACGTTTTCGGAATTTAAGGAGTTGAAGAACATCGACCGGGTTACTATGATGAGTGTACTTGAAGATGTTTTCAGGGGTCTCTTGCAGAAAAACTACGGATCCGACGAGAATTTCGATATTATTATAAATATTGACAAAGGGGATTTTGAGATTTGGAGAAACCGTGAGGTAGTGGAAGATGGAGAGGTAGAGGATCCCAACCTGCAGATCAGTTTATCGAATGCAAAGCTGATCGATGATGATTATGAAGTCGGGGAGGAGGTCTCAGACGAGGTAAAAATGAAAGATTTCGGGCGCAGGGCAATTCTGTCGCTCAGACAAAACCTTTCAGCCAGGATCCTTGAACTGGAGAAGAGCTCGGTCTATATGAAATACAAGGACCGTACCGGCGAGATCGTTACAGGTGAGGTCTACCAGATATGGAAGCGTGAAATCCTTGTACTGGATGATGAAGGCAATGAACTGATCCTGCCCAAAGCGGAACAGATCCCTTCCGATTTTTTTAGAAAGGGAGATACACTGCGTGCCGTTGTCATTGCGGTGGAGATGAGAAATGCAAATCCGCTGATTATACTCTCCAGAACCTCGCCGATGTTTCTGGAACGTTTGTTTGAGTTGGAGGTCCCCGAGATATTCGATGGACTGATTACCGTAAAGAAGATCGTTCGCGTACCCGGGGAACGCGCCAAAGTAGCGGTGGAATCATATGATGAGCGAATTGACCCGGTCGGTGCCTGTGTAGGCATGAAAGGATCCAGGATCCATGGGATTGTCAGGGAGCTAAGAAATGAGAACATCGACGTTATTAATTTTACAAATAACGTGAATCTATATATATCCAGGGCTCTAAGTCCGGCTAAGATCACATCGATCAAACTGAATGATGAGGAGAAAAAGGCAGAGGTGTACCTGCAGCCCAAAGAGGTTTCGCTGGCCATAGGAAAAGGCGGACTGAACATCAAGCTGGCAAGTCAGCTCACAGGTTACGAGATTGATGTCTACCGTGAAATGAACGAGGAGGATGATGAAGATGTAACCCTGGAGGAATTCGCAGATGAGATTGAAAGCTGGGTGCTGGATGAGCTGAAGGCCATTGGTTGTGATACTGCCAAGTCGGTATTGAACCTAACTGTTGAGGACCTCGTAAAAAGAACTGATCTTGAAGAGGAGACCATTCGTGAGGTAATGAAGGTCCTGAATGAAGAATTTGAATAAAAACAGCTGTTGTATGCTGTTGTGTAATTGATAATTGTTGTATGACAGAAAAAAAGGCGACTAGATTAAGTAAGGCAGCAAGGGAGTTTAATGTTGGAATTGCTACGATCGTGGAATTTCTGAGTAAGAAGGGCCACCAGGTCGATTCGAATCCCAACACGAAGCTTGATGCCGGGTTGTACGAGCTGCTGGTTGATGAGTACAGCTCTGATCTGAGTGTGAAGAAGGATGCTGAGAAGCTGACAATGAAGGCTTTCAGGGAGAAAACTGTAACCGAAGAGTCTGCAGAAGATGCAGAGAAGGATACAGCTGCAGACGAGCCTGAGCTGTTGATTACCGATAAGACAACAACCAAAAAGGCAGTTGTAGAAGAGGATCAAACCGCTAAAGAGGACGAGAAACCCGTAAAAGAAGAACCATCTGAAACCGTTAAGGAGGATGAGCAACAGAAGCCTGCAGAGAAGGAAGCGGATGCCTCTGCTGCTGAGCCTGCGGACGATGAAACGGTTACCGCCGGTGAGCAAAAGAAAGATGACGGTGCAGGACAGGAGGAAGATGAATCATCCGGTCCCAGGGTTGTAGGAAAGATTGATCTTGATTCAATGAACCAGAAAACCCGTCCGAAGAAGAGGTCAAAAAAGGAGCTCGAACAAGAGAAGAAGGCTGGTGAAAAGCTGAAAGCCGGTTCCGATCCGGATAAAGCTGTTGAAAAGACTGAACAGGAACCTTCCACAGCGAAGGAGGAACCGGAGAAAACGATCCAGGAGGAGCCGCCAGCACCAAAAATTGTAGAAAAAACCGAAGAACACATTCCCACGCACTTTGAGAAACTGAAAGGACTCAGTGTTGTTGGAAAAATTGACCTGCCCGAGAAGAAACAGCCGAAAAAGAAGAAGCCTGTTGCATCAAGTTCTGATCCCGATGCCGAAACACGGAAGAAACGAAAACGTATCAGGAAGGATAAGTCGCGTGTCGATTTTGACGATGATGAAACGGCCGGCAGGAAAAAAGAAGCGCGGTCGGGAGGAAAAAGGAAGAGACGGCCCACACGTCCCGAAGTTAGTGATGAAGACGTGCAACAACAGATCAAGGATACGCTTGCCAAACTTACTACAAAAGGCAGTAAATCAAAAGCTTCAAAATACAGGCGAGAGAAGCGCGACTCGATTCAACAGCGGTTGCATGAGGAGGAGGAGCAGCATGAAATCGACCGTAAGGTATTGAAAGTGACAGAGTTCGTCTCTGTAAGTGAGCTTGCCTCTATGATGAATGTACCTCCGACAGAGGTGATTCAAATATGTATGAACCTCGGGCTATTCGTCTCAATTAATCAGCGACTCGATGCGGAGACTATGGCACTGGTGGCAGATGAGTTTGGTTTTACCATTGAATTTACAAGTGCTGATGTAATTGATGTTATTGCAGAGGAGGATGATGATGATGCTTTACTTGAACCAAGGTCGCCTATTGTCACAGTGATGGGACATGTGGACCATGGAAAAACGAAGTTGCTCGACTATGTCAGGAGTGCAAATGTTGTGGCTGGTGAGGCTGGCGGAATCACACAGCATATCGGTGCTTATGGTGTTGAACTGGAGGATAAGAGAAAAATCACCTTCCTCGACACCCCGGGTCACGAGGCATTTACTGCCATGCGTGCCAGGGGAGCACAGATCACCGATGTGGCGATTATCGTGGTTGCGGCTGATGATGGAGTGAAACCCCAGACCGTAGAGGCGATCAACCATGCCGCCGCTGCCGATGTTCCGATTGTGTTCGCGATCAATAAAATTGACAGGCCCACGGCTAACCCGGAAAAAATTAAGGAGGAGCTGGCCAATATGAATTATCTGGTGGAGGACTGGGGCGGAAAATACCAGTCGCAGGAGATATCTGCACTGAACGGGATCAAGATCGATGAACTGCTCGAAAAGGTCCTGTTGGAAGCAGAACTACTTGAACTGAAGGCCAATCCCAACAGGAGAGCTGTTGGAACCATTATTGAATCCACACTCGACAAGGGCCGGGGTAATATTGCCACGATGCTTGTTGAAAAAGGCACGCTGAATATTGGTGATGTGGTGATTGCCGGACATTACTACGGTCACGTGAAAGCGATGTTCAATGAGCGGGGACACAAGATCGATCAGGCAGGTCCTGCAACTCCTGTAATGATCCTCGGTCTGAACGGCTCACCGCAGGCAGGCGACCGCTTCAATGTGATGGGCAGCGATAAGGAGGCGAAGGATATTGCCAACAAGCGGGAGCAGTTGCAACGCGAACAGGATCTCCGGACCAAAAAGCATATTACCCTTGATGAGATCGGCAGGAGGATCGCCATTGGCAACTTCCAGGAGCTGAATGTAATTGTGAAGGGCGATGTGGACGGGTCGGTTGAGGCACTTGCCGATTCGCTGATCAAGCTTAGTACCGATGAGATACAGGTTAATATTAAACACCAGGCAGTCGGACAGATATCCGAATCCGACATTCTGCTGGCAGCCTCCAATGCCGTTGTTATCGGGTTCCAGGTGAGACCATCCCTGAGTGCCCGTCGCCTGGCTGAAAAGGAGCAGATCGATATCAGGCTCTATTCCATTATTTATGATGCCATCGAAGAGGTGAGGGCTGCCATGGAGGGTATGTTGTCACCGGAGATCAGGGAGGAGATCGTGGCCACACTGGAAGTGCTTGAAACCTTTAAGATCACAAAGGTAGGAACCATTGCAGGATGTATTGTGAAGGAGGGCAAGATAAAAAGAAACTCCAAGGTGCGACTGATCCGTGACGGGATTGTAGTATATACCGGCGAACTTGGTTCTCTGAAGCGTTTTAAGGATGATGCAAAAGAGGTGGTAAGCGGACTCGAATGTGGGTTGAACATTGACAATTACAATGATATCAAGGTGGGCGATGTTGTTGAAGCGTATGAGGAGACGGAGGTAAAGAAGACGTTGTAAAACGCCTCTGGCCCACTGCTGTAGTTTCGGATACTTTTGGTATCTTAAACATCTCAATAAGGTAAAATCATGTATGAGTTTATTGAAGGTGAAATCGTAGAAAAATCTCCGGCACAACTGGTTATAAAGGCAGGACCCGTTGCTTACCTGCTACATATATCGGTCAACACATATTCTAAAATCGGCGAGAGCGGAACAACCAGGATCTTTCTGCATCACGTGGTACGGGAGGATGCCCAGCTGCTCTATGGTTTTGCCGACAGGGAGGAAAGGGAGATATTCAGGATGCTGATATCGGTATCGGGTGTTGGGGCAAATACGGCACGACTGATCCTTTCGTCCATGTCATCAGCAGAGGTTAAACAATCCATATTGAGTGGAAATGTGGCAGCACTGCAAAATATCAAAGGCATCGGTGCCAAGTCGGCTCAGAGGATCATCGTCGACCTTCGCGACAAGGTCGGAAAAGCCGCAGAATCCGATGAATTATTCCAGCCACGGGACAATACTGTTAAAGAAGAAGCGTTATCAGCATTAGTAGCACTCGGTTTTCCCCGCAAGACTGTTGAGAAAAGCCTGGAAAAGATCATGGCTGGTGGAGAGATGAGTGTTGAGGAAGTTGTTAAGGCAGCCCTGAAATTAATGTAAAACCTGAACCGCTGCGAACTGTTGAAGCCAAGGCCAGATCATATCGTTCTGTTGATGTTGTTATTTTTCGCTGCCGGCATCATGCAACCGGGGGCATTGGCCATACATGGATCCTATGCAGCGCAGTCCGCCAAACTTTTCTCACAGCCTGACACCACACTTCCTTTTCCTCTCCGAATAAGAAACAACTACCCTTTTTCACACTCCAACTCATCGCCGCTCTACCTGAACAACCCTTCGAATGTAAATGCAGAGATCGTATATGATCCTGAAACCGATAGCTACCTGTTCAGGGAGCAGATCGGTTCCTGGAACTACCGCCCTCCGGCGGTGATGTCATCAGATGAATTCAGAAGCTACCGGTTTAACAAGGATGTGCAGGACTATTGGAGACTCAAATCCGGTGGCGGGGAGATCGAACAACCCTCCTTTATTCCGTCGATCAGCCTTGGAGGAGAAGCGTTCGACAAGGTTTTTGGATCAAATGTGATCAATATCGTACCCAGCGGAAGCGCGGAGCTTATTTTCGGGTTTAATTATTCAGTGATCGACAACCCCAATATCTCTGAGCGGCTCAGGCGGACTCCCTCCTTCCAGTTCGACGAAAAGATCATTATGAATGTCTCCGGGACTATTGGTGACAAGCTCAATATGGATTTCAGCTATAATACGGAGGCGACTTTCGATTTCGACCAAAAGACGAAACTGGAGTATGCCGGGGATGAAGACGAGATCCTCAAAAAGATCGAAGCGGGAAACGTCAGCCTGCCACTGCCCGGCTCCCTGATCAACGGGAGCATGAGCCTTTTCGGTCTGAAAACGGAGATGCAGTTCGGAAAGCTCCGCGTAACAAGCGTTTTCTCACAACAGCGTGGCGAGTCGCAGGTGATAGAAGCCTCCGGCGGTGCCCAAACCAGTGATTTCGAGGTTACTGCAGACGACTACGATGTGAACAAACACTTCTTCCTGTCAGATTACTTCAGGGATAATTACAACGATGCCATGAAAAGGCTGCCGGTCATCACCTCCGATGTCACCATCAACAAGATCGAGGTCTGGGTTACCAACAAGACCACCAACTTTGAACAGTCGAGAAATATCGTGGCGATCACAGACCTGGGCGAGGCGAATTCCTATAGCGGACAATTTACAAGCTCGGCCGCTCCGGGTAATAATTTTCCGAGAAACGAGCTGAACACTGCCTATGAAGAGCTCACGACCACCTACAGTGCGCTGCGGGAGATGAAAGATGCCACAAGTGCACTCAACTCGGCAGGACTCCGCCTTGGAACCGATTTTGAAAAGATAGAAAATGCACGACAGCTCTCTTCGCGTGAATACGACTTTAACGAAAAGCTCGGGTATATCTCCCTCAACTCCGCACTGAATACCGATGAGGTGCTTGCCGTAGCTTACGAATACACCTATCGCGGTCAGACCTACCAGGTGGGTGAACTATCCGGTTCCGCCGGTGTCAGTGCTCCCCAGACCCTGATACTGAAGCTCCTGAAGCCTACCAATTTCACACCCCGGAGCTATACATGGGACCTGATGATGAAGAACGTGTACGCCATAGGTGCTTTCCAGGTGCAGGAGGAGGAATTTACCCTCAATGTATTGTACCGCGACGATAAAACCGGAAACAATATTAACTACCTGCCGGAAGGGAACCTCAACAAAACAACGCTGCTCTCGCTACTCAACCTGGACAATATGAACTCGCAGCGCGATCCCTATCCCGACGGTGTGTTCGACTTTCTCAGGGGTATAACGATTCTGCCCGGTAACGGCAGGGTGATCTTCCCACTGCTTGAACCTTTCGGCGCCGACCTGGAGGAAATACTGCGCGACAGCCTCCCTCCGGAAACAGCCGATATTGCCGTTGGCAAGTACCTGTTCAAAGAACTCTACGACAGCACCAAGACCAAGGCCCAACAGATTGCCGAGAAAAATAAATTCCTCCTTGCCGGTACCTACTCCTCCAGCTCGAGCTCAGAGATCATGCTGAACGCCATGAATGTTCCCGAGGGATCGGTAAATGTTACCGCAGGCGGCAGAGAACTTACGGAGGGACAGGATTATACGGTTGATTACACGCTCGGAAGGGTAACCATCATTAACCAGGGAATCCTGGAATCAGGCACCCCGGTAAAGATAGCCCTTGAAAGCCAGTCACTCTTTGCCTTTCAGACCAAAACCATGGTGGGATCGCACTTCGACTATACCATCTCCAATAATTTCAATGTCGGTGCCACAGTCCTCCATCTCAGTGAAAGGCCACATACACAGAAGGTTAACATAGGTAGCGAACCGATCTCCAACACCATTTGGGGAATGAACACCTCCTATTCAAAGCCGGCACCCCTGCTAACGACACTGGTCGACAAGCTGCCCTTTATTGAGACAAAGGCCCCTTCACAGCTTACCCTTGTGGGTGAGTTTGCGCAGCTCATCCCCGGACATTCACGTGCCATCCAGAAGGAGGGGAACGCCTACATCGACGATTTTGAGGGCAGTGAGACCTCCATCGACCTGAAGCACTTCTCCGCCTGGCACCTGGCGAGTACACCGAATGGCTTCTTTCCGGAGGCCGAGCTTTTTAACAACCGGGAATACGGCTATGGAAGGGCAAAATTTGCATGGTTCCAGATCGACCCGCTTTTTCACAGGGGAAATTCCCTGACACCACAGCATATCAGGGAAAATCCCGATTACATCTCCAACCCCTATGTGTACCAGTTGTTTGAACAGGATATCTTCCCTGAAAAGGAGAACCCACATGGGATTCCCACCAATATATCGGTGCTGAACCTCTCCTTTTACCCGAGGGAGCGCGGACCCTACAATTACGATTATGATCGCATCGATGCCAATGGCCGGTTGCTTGATCCGCGCCAGCGCTGGGGAGGAATCATGCGTTCCATCTACTCAAGCGATTTTGAGCAGGCCAACGTGCAGTTTATCGAATTCTGGCTCATGGATCCCTATGCCGGTATGGATGGAAGTCCGGGAGGGGAGCTGGTCTTCAACCTGGGAGATGTGTCGGAAGATATCCTGAAGGACTCCCGCAAGATGTTTGAGAACGGACTGCCCTCCACGGAGAATGTTACCAAAGTGGATACCACCGTATGGGGACGGGTACCCAGGGTGCAGTCGATGGTGAATGCTTTTAACAGCGATCCGGCCACCAGGAAATTTCAGGATGTGGGGCTCGATGGATTAAGCAGTGAGGATGAGCGTGACTTTTTCGCTTCACAGTCGGACGATTTTTTGCAGCGCATTGAGAATCTCTTTGCCGGCGGACAGCTTTCAGAACAAGCCTACAATGAAATACTGGATGATCCCTCCTCCGACGATTACCACTATTACCGTGGAAGTGATTATGATGCGCAGCAGCTCGATATACTCGACCGGTACAAACATTTCAATAATACGGAAGAAAACTCACCAAGCGACCTTGACAACCCTGAGTCTTATGCCACAACCGGAACGACGCTACCCGATATCGAGGATATCAACCGCGACAATACACTTAACGAGACTGAGGCCTATTATGAGTACCGCATCAATATGAGTCCATCCGAGTTCGAGGTGGGCCGCAACTATATCATCGACAAGGTGATCGATAAGGTGGAGTATGAGAACGGTATCACCGATGAGGTGGCCTGGTATCAGTTCAGGGTGCCCATTACCGATTACACCCGGGCAGTGGGAGGCATTTCCGATTTCAAGACAATCAGGTTTATGCGGATGTTTCTCACAGGTTTCCAGGATACCGTCTTTCTTCGCTTTGCCAGGCTGGAGCTAATCAGGAGCGAGTGGAGGCGTTACGATCAGCCTTTCCTGCAGGGAGGGGAGGACTGGACAGGCATTGAGCCGCCACAGGGCACCCTGGGGATTTCGGCCGTGAATATCGAAGAGAACGCCGGAAAAGAGCCGGTAAACTATACACTGCCACCCGGCTTCAACCGGCAGATCGACCCCACACAGCCGCAGCTCAGACAGCTGAACGAGCAGTCGATCGTACTGAAGGTGCTTGAGTTGGGCGATGGGGATGCACGGGCAGCGTACAAGAATACCGACCTGGACATGCGCCAGTACAAAAAGATCCAGATGGAGGCACATGCCGAGGCGATGATCGATGGCGATCTGCGTGACAGGGAGCTGACCGCATTTATCAGGATCGGATCGGATTATAAGAACAACTATTACGAGTATGAAGTACCACTGGTGCTTACACCACACGGACGATATAACAACGACAGTGAGGCCGACCGCCGGATTGTCTGGCCCGAGGAAAACAGGTTTGATATCGAGCTATCCCTGTTTACACAGGCGAAGCAGGAGCGAAACAGGGAACTGGCCGATCCGAACAGCAACATGAGCATTACCTCTGTCTATTCGATGTATGACGAGCGTGGTAACAAAGTCTCTGTATCGGGGAGCCCTAATCTAAGCAGTATACGTACCATCCTGATCGGGGTGAGGAATCCCAGGCGGGGAAGCAATATCTACCTCGACGACGGCCTGCCGAAATCCGGGGAGATCTGGCTGAACGAGCTGCGGCTCACCGATTTCAATGAGAAAGGCGGATGGGCCGCCACCGGGAGGGCATCGGCGCGACTCGCCGATTTCGGGAACGTCACACTGGCCGGCTCAGCCAGCACCCCCGGCTTTGGAAGCATTGAACAGAAGGTGAACGAGCGATCCCGCGAGCAGATTTTGCAGTATGACGTTTCGTCCAATTTCGAGATGGGAAAGGTGTTCAAGGAGGAGGCCGGCGTCTCCATACCCCTCTATATCGGGTATTCAAAATCGATTGTTAACCCGGAGTATAATCCCCTCGATCCCGATATCCCGCTGAAAGAGGCGATCGACAATGCACGCGATGAGGCCGATCGCGACTCTATTAAGAGATATTCACAGGATATTGTTGAGCGAAAATCGTTTGCCCTCACCAACCTGCGGGTCAACCCCCAGGGTGGCGGTCAGCCCAAACTCTACTCGATCTCCAACTGGTCCACCAGCTTCTCCCTGAATGAGATGAGCAGTACGAATCCCAACCTGCAGTACTACAACACCCAGAAGGTGCGGATCAACCTGGGCTACAACTATAACAGCAGGCCCAAGAACGTGCAGCCCTTCAATAATATCAAGTTCTTTAACCATAAATGGCTGAGGCTGATCAAGGATTTTAACTTCTATTACCTGCCGTCGAGGCTTTCATTTCGTACCGATATGGACCGGAAATACATGGAGAAGCAGACCCGGAACATCAACAATCCCGAATTCTTTGTACAGCCCACCTTTAAGAAGGATTTTTACTGGAACCGGGATTATAACCTGAAGTTTGACCTGACGAGGAACCTGAAACTTGACTTTTCCGCTTCCAATATTGCACGGATCGATGAGCCGGAGGGAAGGTATTACCGGGAGACCGATTATTTCGAAGCTTACCGCGATTCGGTGTGGCAGAACATCAGGGCAATGGGCCGGACAACCAGCTATTACCACCAGTTTAACCTGAACTACACTTTCCCGATCAATAAGATACCGATGCTAGACTGGACCACATTGAATGGGAGGTACAACGGGACATACGGATGGGATGCCGGGCCGGTGATCCCGGATGATCCGGAGCTGGGATCGATCGAGCTTGGGAACACCATCAAGAACTCCTATACGATCCAGCTGAACGGACAGATGAACCTGGTGAACCTGTACAACAAATCGGGCTACCTGAAGAGCATCAATGATAAATACCGCAGGAGCACGCGGGGCCGACCGGCGCCCAAGCCCGAAGAGATACGGACCAGGACGAAGATTTTCGAGCAGACGAACCTCTATTTCAGGGAAAACTCCGGCCGCTTTGTAACCCACAACCTGAAGACCGAGAAGATCAAGGTGGAAGTGTTCGACCAGGACGGACAGGAGGTGGAGGTTGACCATGAGATCCTCTCCAACAGGCGCATCAAAGTTACCAGTCCGGTTACCATAAGCAACGCACGAATGGTTGTTACGGGAACGGTCGAGCTGGGAGAGGACCCGGTAACCTTTATTATTGAGAACAGCGTTAGAATGATGATGGCAATGCGCACTGTGAACCTCACCTATAGCAGGAGCGGTGGATCGTTGCTACCGGGATATATGCCGGATACCAGGATTTTGGGCATGCAGAATTACAACAACATGCTCACCCCGGGCTGGGAGTATATTTCGGGATGGTACCGGAGCGATTTTGCGGAAAACGCATTCTACAACGGCTGGCTCACCAGAGACCAGGCGCTGAATGATCCGTTCAATATGAACCTCTCGGAACGTTTCAACTTCCGGGCAAATATTGAGCCGCTACAGGGACTTCGGATCGATCTTACAGGAAATATGAGCATGTCGGAGAACGAGACGGAGTTTTACACCTCAGATGCAAGCGGGAACTTGCCCCCACCTGATGAGCGGGGCAGGGTTCGGTCGGGTAACTTCAGTATGTCGTTCCTCTCCTGGGGGACCGCCTTTGAGCCGCTGACAAGCGAGGTGGATTCGTCGAACACCTTTAATTACCTGAAGAACGATGCCAGGAAGGTGATATCCAACCGGCTGGCAAATGAGTATTTCAACAAAACAGGAACGTTCCTGCCCGATTCTGCCGGATACTACGAGGGGTACGGACCCACATCGCAGGAGGTTTTAATCCCGGCGTTTTTGGCTGCCTATGGCTACCAAACGGTTGACAAAATTTCGCTTTCGTCAGTTCCCGAGAAGACGGTTCAGGCGATCCTCAGGGTGATGCCGAACTGGACCGTTACTTACGACGGACTGCGTAATATCGAGTTTCTACAACAGTACATCAATTCCATCACCCTGAACCACTCTTACCGTTCTACTTACAGCATAGGGTCCTTTATATCGAATCCCTATTACGAGGTCAATACTATCATGGATTCCCAGGGCGACACCGTTTCGGTTCCTATTGCATACGACCTCCAGGGAAACTTCATGGTGGAGCAGAACATCAATACCGTAACCATCAGCGAGCAGTTCAGTCCGCTGTTTAATATCAACATGGACTGGAAAAACAGTCTTACCACGCGGGTAGAGGTGAAGAAATCGCGAACTGTAGGGTTGAATATGGCCAATACCCAGGTGAACGAGGTGCGGAGCAACGAGCTTGTGTTTGGCGCAGGGTACAGGTTCAACTCCGTACAGTTGATCATCAACAACAACGAGATCAGCAGCGACCTGAATGTGCGGGTCGACTTCTCTTACAGAAACAACCAGACCGTGATCAGGAAGTTGGAGGATATTTCGGGCAGTGAGATCACGGCCGGACAGGAGATCCTGAGTATCAAGGCAACGGCAGACTATATGTTGAGCGACAAATTCACCATGCGGGCCTTCTACGACCAGCGCGTGAACCGCCCCTACATCTCCAACAGCTACGACAACGCCAACTATAACGTTGGTTTCAGTCTGACGTTTACTTTGTAG
>CAYOVC010000004.1:0-18890 GCA_964407305.1 uncultured Bacteroidaceae bacterium
GGCCATCATTGGACCACACACCAATATAAGTTACGCTGCCTTTTCCGTATTCACGCCTCGTAGCAGCCGCAGTTCCTTCATAAAACTGATCTGCATAAGTAGCCAGAACCTCTGTTCCATCATCAGGTTCCAACCAATCTCCCCATCGATACCAATCGTATTGTTCGCCCTTAAAAACAACTTTTCCGTTCATCCCGGAAGGTAAATGATCAAACTCCGGTACAGAAGCCCCGATAAGCTTCCATATAGGCTTTTGGTTCAGCATTTCCCACAAGTGTCCGTTAAGATCCTTTTTGGCGGTACGTGTAGATAATATGAGATGCCCCCCGTTTTCAACATACTTTTCCCATTTCCTGATAAGTTCCATGCTAACCAATTGAAGAGAAGGAACCACCATAAAAGGGTACATATCAGGATCAAACACATCATCAGGTTGCAAAAAGGTAGTGTGGCATCCCATACTTTTAAGAGCTGCATAATAATCATACACATTCTGCCAGGCATCAAAATCCACATGATGCCGATGGTTTTCAATGTCATTTATATTATCCAGACTCCAAAGCAAAGCGGTCTTCCTTCCCTTTAATGAAACAGGCATTTCAGCATTTGTTTTATTTAGTGAATTTATTTCCTTAATTGTCTGAACATATTCTCTTCCACCCCTTGACAAAGTAATACCATCTGTCTCAATAATTCCCTTGTGCGTCTGTTCCGATCCAAACAAAGGCTGACGAAACCGGTAGGCGCATACAAACTCATCGCCCAACCCGAAAGTGTGCCAAACCCACATACGAACAGCTCCTGGTTTGGGCTGAGGATTAATCACACCCCAGTTTATTTGCCCTGGCTGAAGCTCCATAATACCGGTAAACCCATTTACTGACCTGGCCAGTTCAGCAGAAAAGGATAGCTCCATTCCACTACCAAGGCGAAAAGCTTCAGGCCCACCCTCATCTTCCAAATAACCTGAAGTTAGATACATGGTATGCGATGCAAAATCAAGATCGGCCCTGTTTCTGAAAGGATCTGTAAGAGATAAGAACTTAAAATAGGCATAATTGGTGGTTACCCACTGTCTGTCAGTTATAATATTGCGTATCAAATCGGACTGAAACCGGATAGCTCCAGCCAGCCTGTCGGCCATAAAACGTTGGTAATCCAGCATTGCATGCGGATTTAACCCTTGCGGAGCTCGATTACTATTAGGCAGTTTTATCTGCTCAAAATAATTATAAGACTGGGACCAAAACGCAGCTCCCCAGGCATAATTCAATGAATCAATGTTTTTGTACTTATTTTTTAGCCAGACAGGAAATTGCTTTTCTGCATAATCAGAATAATCCGTTATTGGTCCAAAATGAGGCTCATTATCAAGTTGCCACCCCACCACGGCAGGATGATCACCGTAACGCTCTGCAAGTTTTGTAACAATTTTTCTAACATAGGAGAGATAAACAGGATGGTCGTAAATAACATGAAGTCGAGAACCATGTTGCTGTTGGATATAATCATTATTTATTGCCAAAATCTCAGGATGCTTAGTCGTTAACCAGGCTGGCGGTGTTGGAGTCGGGGTGCACATAATAACTTTCAGATCATTTCTTTGAGCAATCTCCAACACTTTGTCCAGCCATAAAAAATCATATTGTCCCTCTTCAGGTTCCATGTTGGCCCAGGCAAATTCGCCAAAATGGGTAAATTCGAACCCCTCTTCGGCCAATCGTTTAATATCTCTTTCCCATTGATTTTCATTCCAGTGCTCGGGATAATAGTAAACCCCGACAGGCATTATGGAACGCCCCAGAGTGGACCCGACATTATCTTTCCGGTTTTGGGGTTGGGCAGATAAAACAGCAGTGGCCAGAAAAGCCAGAAACAAAACTCCACATTTGTATGTTTTCATCACTATCTCCATATATGAATACAACTAAGAGGCCATTTGATGCAAGTAAACCCGAATTCTTTGAATCAATTCGTTATCTATTGAATAGACTGTATAAACAACATAAGGATGTTTTGCTCCAGTATTGAATTCCAACACCGCGAAACCATTCTTCTCGTTGTAACCAAATAAAGCATCGGGCATAAGCTGATGATAATGGATATTGGTCAGACGGGAACTTGTAAACTCGTAAAGGGGATATTCATCACCCCGGTCGTGTCTCCATACATCATGTCGATGCCGGTCAGCCGAAAGAAGAAATACTCCCTGGAGATTATACTCACTGAGAAAAGATAATATCTCTTCCCGTTCTTGTTTATATCCTTCCCATGTATCAATACGTCCTTCCATCGTCCCCTTGGAACCATCTGACCAGGGTACTGGTGATACTATCACTTTAAAGGTAGCATCAGATTTTAACAACTCCGTTTTCAGCCATTCTTTTTGAGCATTTCCTAACATGGAAGGCCCCTCAAGCGTTGATGGCTCGCGATAGTACCTGCCATCCAGCATAAAAAACTGAATATCTCCGATTCTATAATCGAAATAAACTCCCGGTAACCCTTCGTGTGCGTAGTAAGGATTAGCAAAATTCTCCTTAAAAACTTTGAGCTTGTCCACTTTCCACTTGGGTTCATACTTTTTGGGGCCTCCATAAGAATCGTTTTCACCAAAATCATGATCATCCCAGATTCTCAAATAAGGTACAGAAGAAGAAAATCTTTTAAATTCGGCACGAGACTGTCTCTGGTAATAGCAAAAACGACTAACCTGTGGAAGGGTATGATGGTCACTGTAAACATTATCTCCTAAACCAAGAAAAACATCAATATCATGAGTAGCGATGGTGTCCCAAATTCTTTCAAATTCGGGATTATATGCAGCTCCACCCCCGAACCCTACTTTAAAAAACAGGGATTTACCAATAGCCGGAACCGTTTTCATCGACCAGATAGAGTCTGTATTTATTCCGTTTATTTTCAAGTGGTAATAATAACGTGTATCAGGATTAAGCCCGTCAATATCAATAACTGTAGTATAATCGTCTACTGCAGTGGTTTTGGCTGTTTTCGCTTTCACTTTTTTGCGACCATCCTCATCGGTAAACAAAATAACCTCGACCCTGGATTCATCCCATGTACGCAACCATATTTTAGCGCTGGTATCGGTCATCGCTCCCAATGCAGGTCCGTGAACCGGTCGGTTTTTTAGGGATTCAATTCTTTCTTGAAAAGCTTCTAAATCATAAAGGATTTCGAAACCCGGCATCCTGGTCATGAATCTTGATTCCGGAAGCCCATGCTCTAACGCCTGTTCAAAGTAACCAAATGATTTATCTGCATCGCCTTTTACCGACCATGCCAGTGAAAGACTAAAAAGTAACTCAGGGTCATGCTTTAATCCCGGCTTACTTTTCTTTTCCTGGATATTGGAAATAGCCTCATCTACTTGTCCATAATAAATGCGGGCAATCTCCTCACGGTTTTCTTTCCGGGCCCATTCATTATTGTCGTATTCAACAACTTCAACTTGTGCACTAAGCACGAGACAGACAAAGCAATTAAGAAATAAAAATAAATATCGTTTCACAAAATAATAATGGTTAGATCCCTGTAATAGACTAATTCAAAATTAACAATAAAAAGTAGAAAGAAAGCGCAAATTGGTTACTTGTGGGTCTGACTTTGGTTACCAATGCTATCAAAACTATACCGAACTCATTTTTTAAAGATGAGAGTGATTTGTTTTTCCTCACGAGGGCCAACATTTATTTCTTTAGCGTCCCATAAATAGTTTTCTCCAAGAGGCAGTTTTTCCCGTTGCGGATTGTCAACAAAGATTCTTATGGTACACGATTCCTCACCGGGGTTTTTCACCATTATTTCCAATAAATCCTCAGACATATTAAGAATATCAACATCAACCGAATCAAAAGGAAAGACCAATTCACGGGAAGGTACAACATAAATTCCGGGGATCTCGACACCAATTAGCATCAATGAAGTTTCGGCCCAGGTGGAACCTGTCATCAATTCACCAATACCTTCAAACCAATCGGTCATCGATACCCTTTCCGTCATCCAACCTGGCTGCATCCCGGGAATTTCTCTTTTGGGATGCGAGAGCATCTGCGGAACAAACCGGACAATATCACGCAACATCTCTAAGTATTGCATTTCCCCTGTCGCCCTGTAAAGCCGCAGCAGAGCTACTCCCGAATAAGTACAGATACCCGGCGCAGCATGTTTGTTCTGTGTGTTTGCAAATACTGACCCCAACGTCTTAACCCCAAGCTTACCCAGCGTACTATCAGGAGGAAATTCATAGTTGTACCCGGTGATCCATGTAAAAAACTGGTTGGCCATATTTTCGGCCCGGTCAAGCCACTTTTGTTCTCCGGTTTGTTCATACAATACAGCAAAAGATTCCAGCATTCCATAAGCCGACTCACTGTCGGGGTTTTGCATGGCATCGCCAACCCCGCCAGTGGAGAGCCCTTCTTTCACATAAGACGAAAACAAGTAATCTGCAATAGCCTCAGCTACCTTCAAATAGCGGGAATCCTTAAACCAAAGATAAGCATAAGTTAAAGCAGCAGGCACAATGCCGCCACTGGTAGAGCCGCCCACTACCAAATCTCCGCTAATGGAATTCACGTAGTTGCCCGTCTGATGATAACGCTCCCACAAACGCACGAAAGCTTCCGCTACAGTTTCTGCACCTTGATTCCAGGCAGGTTTGATTGGAATTCCTGCTTTTCCCATGAGCATAAACTGCTTTACCACATAATATAGACCATCTCCGCTTTTACGCACCAGGTGCCAATTGGCAGTATGCGGTCTTCGAATATCACCGCCATACCAGTGAAACCCGTCTGATTTTGCTTCACCACTGTCATAAAAGAATCCTGACGGGGATATTCCATTGGGAAAAACAAAATCAAAATTGCGCAAAACTCTCTCACGGGCCAATTCTCCACCACCAAACAACAAGGGATAGGTTGAAATCATACCGCCGGTCCATCCTATTTGCCAGTCCTGAAGAAATATTTCCCGCATTCCCACGCTGTAATAGCCATGTTTTTCAACCCAGTTCTGTGAATTAAATTTCTGTTCCTGGATTTTAAAAGTTGAAGAGAAAGCCAATGAACGAAGTGGTGCAGGGCGGGGGATTAAATTATATCTTATGGTATTCCATGTGTCGAACAGAATTTGAAGTTGTCGACACTCAAAAGAGTAAAGATGCAAGGGGATTGACACGTTATCACCAGCCTCCCAATCCGGTGCCCTGTCATCTGAAGGAAACTGATTGTCGGTAATCCTGTATTTATAGCGTTCCCTCACTACCGGAGCTGAAACACTGAATATGGCCTGGTCTTTATCACGGTTCTCTGTAACCCGGCATCCAAAGTCACCCTTCACGCAACTCTGAGAAAAAAGCATCCAAACCCCATGTTTCGAGGCCGGGGAAAAAAAACCCATAGATGGAGTCGATATTGAACCAGAACGGTCGTCAATGCAGGAAGGACCGTCGTGAATATTCAACCTGGGTACGTCGGAAATAACCGGTGGTTTGTCGGGGCCAATATCTTTGGTTTCGAGTAATTTAGGCGAATAAAACACGCGTCGAGACTCAAAACGGTTACCATTATAGGCCGCCGCAGGTATTGAAACATAATTTTCGCTACACCATTGACCAAAAACAAGCTCCACCAAGACATTACACTCCCTTGCCTCCCCACGTATCAATTCAACATTAAACCGCACATCCATTCCTGAAGGCTGTCCCGGGATTTCATTTTTTTGGACGGAGTATCTCCATCTCATGTCCAGGAAGGAGAATTCCCCGCCCTCCAAGCTCAAATCAACAGGCTCGGTAACAGATCTCACCAATTTAGAATAGTGATTAAAGTCGTATTGACATATTTTTATTTGCCATCTAAAAGACATCTCTAAATTTTCAAATTTATTAACCAGGAACTTGTGTGTGCATTTTAAGTTCATCCTCCCAAAATAGAACCACCAAGATTAACAAGGAAATAAAGCAACCCGATAATGACCACAACCATTCCCAGTGCCCATAAAAAACCGACAGAATCCTCCCGGTTCCATTTTAACATCTCCCATTGTGTATCAGGAAACATTTTACGGTCATCAAAACGGTGCGGATCAGCATATGATTTAGTAAGTTCTTCATTATCCTTTTCTTTATCCTCCTGCACCTTCGTTTTCATTTTCACAAAAAACCGATCCAAAGCTGCAGCTTCCTTTTCTGAATGAGTATACAATAAGCTGAAAATAAATATTATAATAAACGGGAAAAAAGTGCGGATTAATATTCGTATGGTTTCATTTACTGAATATCTGTTTTTAGACAGATCCCATCCAAGCTTATCCAGCAAAACAAGCTCTAAACTCAATAGTCCCTTGCCTTCAAGTTTATTGGTTTTTGAGTTAACACCCAAACCATGTGTCCAAAATATGCGCTTACCTCCGATATCAAAGTTTTTCTTAAACTCATCCCCGATATGCAGTTTTGGTGGAGACGCAATTGCTTGTTTCCCTTCAACTGACAGGGCTTCCCACATGGAAATCTCGTGGTTGCGGGTTGCTACATCCATAGGTGTGGCTGTATACTGTCGCTCCACCACTTTGGGAGCGGTAGTTTTTAAAAGATATTCATTGGACCTTAGTCCCGAAAAAACAGTTGGTAGCAACATTGGAATTAAAAAGAAAAACAGCAGGGTAAGCAGAATGGAAAACCAAACCGATTTACGATTAGTTCTCCGCCACAAAATTCCCATCCAGAAGCCTGCCGAAAAAACAACACCCCATTCCCAGAAGATCTTTAACTGATCAAACAAATCATCAGATTGCATTACGATAAACGCTGCAATCACAACTATAGAGGCGCCGAAAACCCGGCCCACTGTTACGTAATGATTCTCAGATTTACCGGGGACCAATGGTTTATAAAGATTTCTGGTGATCAGTCCGGATGAAGCCAGCATCATCATATCTGCAGTGGAGAGCATTGCAGCCAACAAGGCAGCAATCATCAATCCTATGAGTCCGAAGTTAAGGGGGCCAAGAAGCTCCTTTGATGCATAACCCCAAAGATAATCCGGATCAGAAACCGAACCACTGTACAAAAGAACGATTGCCAATGCTGTCAACCCCCAAAACACAGTCGTTATTCGCTTTAGATAGGTTCCATAGGTCAGCCCGAACCTGGCAGAACTTTCATTCTTTGCAGCTCCGGCAGCAACCAATTGATTGGCCCCGGCTGCCACGTTTATTGTAGCCATAATTCCCAGTGTTATGATGTAATACCAGGTAAAATCAATGGCATTGGGTGAGCCGAATATTTCGAAATAGGACTCGGGCAACTGATCATGCAAAGCCCTGAATGCTCCCATCACTCCTTCTCCACCATAAACATTATTAATTTCTAAAAAAGCAAAAGGTAGTAAAATCAACGACAGTATAATAATGAAAACCCCTTGCATCACATCACTGATAAAAGCAGCTTCCAAACCACCGGCAATTGAATAGAGACATATAAAGATGACTGTTATCCAGATAAACCAGTTCTTGGGAATATTTGAGAAATTACTCCGTGGCTTAACAGCCTGCAAAAGGCGCATCTCCTCTATTTCCGAATCGGTTAATTTAGAATAATCACGTGAATTATACCTGTCCAGTTGCAGTGCTCTCAGGTATTCTTCCACCTCAGCAACAGTAAGTTCCGAGGAAGCAGCTATTCGTTCTACATCACTGGCTGATGCATAGGTGACCATTTCAACCGACACATCAGGAAGTTCCTTTGGAGTCATTATCAATACGGTTTTTGTCATAACAATAAACCCAACCGTAAGCAATAGCATCATACTGATACTGGCCATAAGAGAGTAAATCCCTCCAAGAAATTTTGAAGAATACCGTTCTGTAAAATAATCGCCCATGGTGAGCACCCGCAACCTTCGATACCAAACACCTGTCAACCAGTACGATGGCGTTGCAAATAACATCATCAATGAAGCCCAGACACCTGCAGCTCCGTTGTTAGCGGTGGTGGTAGCAACTGAAGGTCCTGTGTCAGAAGAGGTTGCCTGACCAAAAGCGGCAAACAGCTGAACCAATTTACCAAATCGCCTTCCACCCATGAAAAAATCTTCCTGGTTTTTAATCCGCAGCATGGACCAAAAACCAATTCCCAGTAAAACAAGAAAAAACAGACCCAGTATTATTATATCAATTATACTTAACCCAAACATATATTTTCCCTTGATTAAAATAAATTACACATCGCTGAAAAGCCTTTAACACCATACACAATCGCGAAAAGCAGGCTTCATCTTAAAAATTTCAATCCCTGCATAAATTGCAGCTCCAATGCCATGATCTCCTCCTGGCTCGTAAGGCACGTTATAATAATAGGTGAGGTCTTGTTTGAAGTTGAAGCCTGTACTTACTTTTTCAAAATAACCATTGGCAGCAATACATTCCCGGACAAGGGCCTCCCAGCCCCGAATGGCAATGGATGCGTAAATGTCACTGATCCAGCCCTCGTTGACCGCCTTTGCAATACCATAAACAAACATAGCTGTACAGGAAGACTCGGGAAATGAATCGCTTTTATCAAGAAGCTGACGCCACATACCCGTGGCAGTCTGATATCTGGCAACTCCGGTTAAATGCTCTTTCAGGATTTCAATCAATTCGGGCCTTCTTTCGTGTTCTTTAGGCAAGGCACTTAACAGCTGGCACAGTGCCATGACCATCCAACCGTTGGCACGGCCCCAAAAAGCAACCCCGGGTTGACCTTCCTGAATTATACGCGAATGGTAATAAATCCCTGCCTCATGACTGAATAAATACTTGCGGAAATTAAAAACCTGGTTGACCGCATCTTCCAGAAATCCAGCGTTATCATAAAACCGCCAGGCCCTGACCAGGAAAGGAACGCTCATGTATAAATCATCTCCCCACAATGAAGTATATTCAAACCGGTTGCGACAAAAAGTTCCGTCACTGAGGCGATCCTGCTGATTTGTTATGTAGTCTGTAACCTTTTGAAGATATTCCTTATAAGCAGGTTGTGGATCAATGTCAAGTATATCAAACAAACCTGATGCCATAGCCCCAAAGTCATCTAACCGGTCCAATCGAAAAAACTGGTGTCCCGGCGCCCCGATAACACGATCTTGAAACATTTTTCGCAAATAAGGAATGTTCCGGAAAAAGAATGCATAATTGTTTTTCACATAATTGGAAAAACGCTGATCATTCAAAACATTGGCCAGCTCTATAAAAGCCATATGATTTACACCATTCCAGTACTTCCAATCATTGAACAGGCTCTGCAGCTTGATTTCCGGAGAAAAATCCATATTGGAAACATCCTGGTAATTAGCACCGCTTACTGAATCATAAAACAAACATGATGTGTTTTGCTGAATATAACCGGCCAGCAACCGTAATTTCGCCTCTACCTGATTTTTAGCCGGGGCTTTACCTATAGTTTCATCTACATTCACATAAGGCAAATCGGAATCGTTCATCATGCTACTGCAATTAATTGTTTTCAACAGCGTACATTTACATTTTTTTGATTCTCTAAATGCACCGGTTCCGAAAAGAGTTACATGACTAATTCTTCATCACTTCAATTTCAGATACAAGTACATCACCGTTCCTAACAGCCTTATCAGTGGGCTGCTGTCCCCCCGCCGAAAGTATCATTTTTCCCGAAGGTACTGACATCTGATTTTCAGGAAAGTAAACTGCAATATCTTCAGCAGCAATATCGAAGGTAAGCGTACGCTGTTCGCCGGCTTTCAAAAATACCCGCCTGAAACCGCAAAGAATATTCAGTGGTGTCCCCTCTTTGCCGGGATAGGAGGCATAAATTTGTACAACCTCATCACCATCTTCTTCTCCATCATTGGCTATTGTCACCGAGATATTAAGATTATCCCCATGAGAGAACTCATCGGGCACATCAAGATTTGAATACGTAAAAGTAGTGTAGCTCAGTCCATGTCCAAAAGCAAAAAGCGGACTTCCCCCGAAATATTTGTAAGTACGGCCATCCATCCCGTAATCTTCAAACGGCGGGATATCGTCTACACTCCTGTAAAAAGTTACAGGTAACCGTCCACCAGGGTTGTAATCGCCAAATATTACATCAGCAATGGCAGTACCACCTGCCTGACCGGGATACCATGCCTCAAGTATTCCAGGAACATGCTCCGCTTCCCAGTTGATTGCCAAAGCACTTCCATTAAGTAAAACCAATACAGTGGGCTTATTCAAGGCCATTATGGATTTAATCAATCGGGACTGGGAATTGGGCAGGCCAATGTTCACCCTGTCGCCCCCCGCAAAGCCGTCCACTTTCACTTTCATCTCCTCGCCTTCAAGATATGGACTCAACCCCATACACATAACAATTACATCAGACTCAAGAGCTACAGCCAAAGCCTCTTTTTCAAGATCGCGACCAGGGATGTCCCAAAGCAATTTCATATTGGGATATTCAACATCCCATTGGCGGTATTCAACCACAATGTCATAAGCCTGATCCGCCTCAAGCCACACTTTTTCGTACTCCATGTGTGGATGATGAACAACATTCCATTCCCCCATGACCTCATCATCCAGAAGCACTTTAAAGGCACGATATCCTTCCCCGCAATAGCATATTCACCAGAAACGGGGGGGACAAGATATCCTGACCACCGGACAGAAAAGTTGTCATATTCCAGACCTTCTTCCGGAGCATCGGTCCACCAAACAAAATTTATATTACTATCGATCTTAATTATCGTTGCATCTCCATCCAAATTACGATTGTTGTAATACTCTGCACGCAGCCCTCGTTCCTGTAGTTCTTCTGATGCAAATAAAAAATCCGAAGGGATAACATCCATCAATGGAAATTCATCTGCATGACGCGCTCCTGGAGCATACTCAACGCGGCTATCGGTAAGTTTTTGGCGAATGCCCTCCAATGGTGTAACCGGACTAGAGGGAAACCCGTTGTAATTGGCCAGCAAAACCTCTTGTCGATGGGCATTGGGTCCAATAACTGCAACCTGCTCCAGGTCTTTTGAAAAGGGAAGAACGTTGTTCTCATTTTTGAGCAAAACCATTGATTTCCGTGCGGCCTCTAATGCGATTTCCCGGTGTGGCTCGCTGTCCACAACGTCATAGGGAATCCCCGCATAAGGCACTTTATCATCGGGGTCGAACATACCCAATTTCATCCTTGCAAGCATAAGTCGTTCAACACATTCGTCGATGTCAGCTTCGGAAACAAGTCCCTGTTCAACAGCTTCAATTAGCGACGGATAAGAATTCCCGCAATTCAGGTCTGTTCCGGCCTTTACTGCTTTTGCAGAGGCCTCCTCTACGGTTTCCACGATTTCGTGATCCCCTTCCCTGTAAAAATCCCTGACAGCCCAACAGTCAGAAACAATATATCCTTCAAAGCCCCACTCCTCTCTCAAAAGATGCTCTAAAAACTCACTGCCACAACAGGGTTGATCGTACAAACGGTTGTAAGCACACATCACCGAGTAAACATTGCCATCTAATACCGTCTTCTTAAAATGTGGAAGATAGGTTTCGTGGAAATCCCTCTCCGAAGGTAGAGCATTGAAACGATGCCGGTCAGGTTCGGGACCGCTATGAACCACAAAGTGTTTCGATGTAGCCACAAGCTTTAAATAGTTTGGGTCATCGCCCTGAAGTCCCATAATATAATTGACAGCCATTTCTCCGGTCAGGTAGGGATCTTCACCGTAAGTTTCCATTCCGCGTCCCCACCTTGGGTCCCTGAATATATTGATATTCGGTGTCCAAAAGGTAAGACCCTGGTAATAGCCGCGCTTCCCTCTTCTTGCAAAATCATGGTGCTTGGCCCGGGCTTCATCTGATACAACATTTGCTATATCGTACATCATATCCTTGTCCCACATGGCCCCCATTCCTATAGCCTGAGGAAAAACAGTTGCCAGCCCGGCCCTGCCAACACCATGCAAGCATTCATTCCACCAATTATACTCCGGTATTCCAAGACGTTCAATTGCAGTCGCTTCATGAAGCATCTGAGAGACCTTCTCTTCAAGGGTCATTCGGGAAACAAGGTCGGCGGCTCTTTCTTCAAATGAAAGTTTTGTATCCATGTAATTGGCAGGCTTCTCGCTACAGGAATAAACCAGAAAAGATACAACACAAATTCCTGACAAAACAAAAAACCTGATTTTTTCTTTAAAATGCTGAAAATAAGAATTCATAATCATATTTTTTTATATCATAACAGATCGCACATTATTCTATACCACATAACAATTTACTCCGCCTTTACTTCCTCCTTTCAAGGCAAGTGCATAAAAAGAATACCAACAAACATAAAGAAATGTCAAGACAAAGCAGGGGACAATCGTGCCATTTTGTCGCACAGGTGTATCTTTTCGCCTGTTTCCCGTAAAAACATGTAGTCATATCAACCCTTTCCAACTGAAACTAAGCCATAAGTGGTCTACTCTCCCCTGCCCCTGGCAAAGAATTCTTTAATAATGGTCTTGTCGGAGGCGAGTGCGTGCTCCACGCTTCCCTGAAAGATAGAGACGCCTTGATCGAGAAAAACAATACGGTTAGCCATTCGAAGTACGCTTGAGACATCATGTGTCACCATTACAACAGTCATCCCGAGCTGCTCCTTCAGGTTAATGATCAGTTCATCGAGAGAGGAGAGGGTGATCGGATCAAGACCCGATCCCGGCTCGTCACAAAAGAGGATGGGCGGATCCATGACGATCGCACGGGCCAGGGCGACACGCTTCAGCATACCCCCGCTGAGCTGGGAAGGGTATTTGTCAAAGGCCTTCTCCAGGTGAACCATCTGAAGTTTCAGGCGAACAACTTCATCAATATAATCAGGTGGAAGGTTGGTGTGCTGCTCCAGCGGTAGCCCCACATTTTCACCCACTGTCATAGACTTCAACAGTGCTCCCTCCTGGTACATCACCCCAATTTTTTTATAAAAAATCTTTTGTTCTTTCTCGTCAAGCAGGGACGGGTTCTCTCCCAAAACGCTGACCGCTGCATCAATGGATGGATACAGACCGAGCAGGTGCTTCAATACAGTCGTTTTTCCCGATCCGCTACCGCCGATAATCACCGCAATCTCCCCCTCCTCAATATGAAAATTGATTTCTGAAAGAACAACAGTCTTGCCCATCACGGAGATCAATCCCTGAACATCAATGATCCTGTTATTGGTGGTATGCATATCTCGCTGCACAATAGATTAATAAAAAAACAATCCCATAATACTGTCTGCAAAGATCACAAGGGCTATTGAAAACACCACTGCCCCCGTTGTAACAGAGCCGACACCTGCATCTGTCTTGTTGGCGCTGAAACCAAAATAACTCCCCGATATTACGATCAGGTAGATGAATACCAGGCTTTTCACAATACCGAAAACAATATCCTTCATATACAGCACTTCCCCCATGCGATTCATGAATACAACCGGTGATATATCCAGGTAGCTCATTGCAATCAGCATTCCCCCGATAATCCCGAGAACATCTGCAATGATCGTGAGGAACGGCATCGTGATGAGGCCGCCGTACATTTTCGGGACCACCACATACCGCACCGGGTCCAGCCCCATGGTTTTCAGTGCATCTGTTTCTGATGTAACCTTCATGGTGGCGATTTCAGCAGCGATGGAAGCTCCACTCCTGCCTGCAACCATAATGGCAGTAATGAGGGGTCCCATCTCACTCATCATTGCGATCACGGTAAGGTCAACAATATATATATTCGCGCCGAAGGAACGTAGTTGAGCTGCCGACTGTAAGGCAAGGACCAATCCAATGATAAATGACATCATGCCCACAACAAGTACAGCGTTGACCCCCATCTGGACAGCCTGGTTGACCACTTCCCCTTTCCGGTATGACCGTTTGGTAAAAAGCCCTACCGCAGACCAGTAGGAAATTTCTGAAGAGAGCTGAAAAAAACTGGTAACATAGCTGTTAAAAACATCCGCTGTGGTTCTCCCCAATCGCTCGAAATAGCCTGGTTTACTGATCAGCTTGTCTTCCTGGTCTGCCTCGTCACTGCTTTTATGAGAGAAGATCTCCAGTTTCTTCCGGATGTTTTTATCACCCCCCGTGATCTGCACTTCCACACCCGAATCTGATAGCTTATTCCTTACATAATGAATCGCTGTTACACCTCCACTATCGAGCAGTTCAAGCCCGTCTAAGTTAAAAATGAGCACTTGGCCACTGTACCTGTAAAGTTCCCGGTTGTAATACTGCAGGAACCCGGCAACCTGATGAAAGGTAAGGTCTCCTTCAATCTCGAGGGTATCCCGAAACAGGCGATAATTTAACTTATTATCCTTGCGGGTTGACATTCGGTTCGTTTTTCTTCTCCCACCTGGTTAGTTTGTTGGCTGACCGGGGTTCAGTTTTTCTTGATTGCATCCGGAGATGAAAAGATCCAGCTCTTCGTAAATAATGTTGCTCACTTTACCGGCAAAAAGATTCATATCCTTCTCTGCCAGTTTTTCGGTCCTTTGGGCAATATGATTTGCCAGCATTTCGCCAGATTTATTCTTTATCCTAAATTCTATTTCCAGGTGTGCTGCAAGAGACTCCTCGTCTTCGATCACCTCCAGTTTGCGGAGAAGCGTCTCAAATTTATAGTCCGGGATTTTACTCATATACCTGATTGAAATCCCTTCAAAAAGTTTTGAATCTTCAAGGTGTTGCAGGGTCATCTCCCTGATCGCCACAGAAGGCCTCACTGCCCATTGATGGGATTTGTAATAGGTGATTTCGTGAGAATCGGACCGGTTAACAATCTTATTGCTTTCATAAAGAGAATTGATCTCAACAGGCATCAGCTCACATATTCCGCTGATTTTAAAAGCGCCATTCATGTTATCCGAAGGAGATTCGTACTGATGTTCAATCGTATAATACTTGTTAATTACTGATTGCTCTGAAAAACAACCAGAAATAAAGAAGAACAAGATAAATACCAATGCAATTTTAGTATTCATGCGCTGTGAATTTTTTATTTATTGAGTCTTGTGTCGGGTAAATTCTTATCCTTGCGTCCGCGGAACAATATAGAGGGGTCTGAATTGATCTTATTCGTTGCCTCTTCAAGGTTGGAAAGCGTCACCCTGAGCAGTTCAAGACTTTCATTCAGCTCCGCACTATTCATGTCCAGCTCCTTATCAAACTTATACAACAGGACACCGGTTTGGGCCGTCGTTTCCGCAAGATTCTTAATCAGTTTCTTCAGATCCGATTCGCGAATTTGGTTCGAAATATCATTTGCATTTCCAATGATCTGCTGGATGGTATCGCCCTGGATTATAAAATTAATACCTTCTATAGTCTCCTGCAGAGCAAGGCTGGACATATCCAGGCTCTGTGTAATGCGGTTGGCGGTAATTATGGCCTCGTTAATATCTACCCGGTTATCCTCGATCATCGATTCAAGTTTTCCGGTAGTGCTGTTCAACTGCATGGCAAGTAAATTGATGTTTTGTGCAGCATTCGTAAACACCTTCATATTTTCAGGTTGCGTAAAAGCCATGAGATTATTAATCACCTTTTCAGTTTTTTCCGCGATAATATGGGCTTTCCCCGTGATCTCCGCGGTACTGGAATTCCCGGCGATAATCTCTTCACCATCTTTCAAAGTCCGCGCATCATTACTCCCCCCCCGTATCTCAATGGCCTTCAACCCGGTAATCCCCAGTGTGGTAATGTCAGCCCGGGTATCTTCTTTCAAAGGCGTTCCCTCCTCAACAGAGAGCTTAACAACAATCGAGTTGATGTCTTTTGGATCCACAGAAATACCAGAAATCACCCCGATTTTGATCCCGAGGTAATTTACCGGACTTCCAACTTCAAGTCCGCTGACAGAAATATCTTGGTACACAACATAATAGCTATCTGTTTTTTCAAACAATTGATTGGCCGCAAAAAAAACGATCATCGCAACCAACAGAAAGAAACTCATAAAAATAAAGATCCCCAACCTTATTCGTTTTGCTTTAATCTTCATAAACCATATAGGTATAGTACGACATTAAACTGAGCATAATAATTATTATAAAGGTATGAAAGATATTCATTTTTTTGGATGTTGGATACGCAGTTACAACAATTTTTTAAAGCAGTATCCCTTTTCTCTCTCTAATTACTAACTTTACCCTAAGGTATTAATAAGCTATGGCGAAAACGAAAAGTGTATTTGTCTGTCAGAGCTGTGGCGCCGAATCGCCCAAGTGGATCGGCAAATGCAACAGTTGCGGTGAGTGGAACACCTACGTGGAACAGGTGATCCACAAGTCACCCTCCCGCCGTTACGAATCTGACCCCGACCGAAGAGCGGTCCCCGAAAAAATCACCGAGATCCATTCCGACCGGCTGGAACGGTACGATACCATGAACAGCGAATTCAACAGGGTGCTTGGTGGCGGACTGGTACCCGGATCGGTGGTTCTTATCGGCGGAGAGCCCGGCATCGGCAAATCAACACTGGCACTGCAGATTGCATTGAAATTCAACGGATCCGTACTGTATGTCTCGGGTGAGGAGAGCCCACAGCAGATCAAAATGCGGGCCGAGCGTCTGGGGAGCCTCAACGAAGATACCCTGGTGCTGTCGGAAACCACCCTTCAGGCAATTATCCTGCAGATTCAACAGCTGAACCCGGCATTGGTCATCGTCGATTCCATACAAACGCTTCACTCTGAAGAGATCGAATCTGCCCCCGGAAGTGTCTCTCAGGTAAGAGAATGCGCGGCCCAGCTTTTAAGGGTCGCCAAACAGACCGCTATCCCGGTGGTGCTGATCGGACATATTACCAAGGAGGGGAACCTCGCCGGACCAAAGATCCTGGAGCATATCGTCGATACGGTCCTCCAGTTTGAGGGAGATTCACACCACATTTACAGGATTCTCAGGGCCAGCAAGAACAGGTTTGGGTCCACCTCCGAATTGGGGGTGTTCGAGATGCGGAACGATGGTCTGGCCGAGATTGAAAATCCTTCTGAGGTGCTGCTGAACCAACATACCGACGACCTGAGTGGTTCCGCCGTAGCAGCCAATATAGAAGGGGTAAGGCCACTCATGATCGAGTCCCAGGCCCTGGTAAGCACCGCAGCATATGGAACCCCACAGCGTACATCCAACGGGTTCGATATCAGGAGGCTGAACATGCTGCTCGCCGTGCTTGAAAAAAGGGCAAAATTCAACCTTTCAGGAAAAGATGTATTTATAAATATTGCCGGCGGACTGAGGGTGGATGACCCTGCCACGGACCTCGCCATTGTAAGCGCCGTATTGAGCTCGTCGGTCGATATCGCCCTGGAAAAAAAGATCTGTTTTGCAGGTGAAGTTGGTCTCTCCGGAGAGATCCGGCCGGCCAGCAGGATGGAACAGCGTATCTCTGAAGCGCAGAAACTGGGATTTAGCACTATCTTTATATCAGCCTTTAATGACAGCAGCATTACAAATGACAGGTTTAAGATCAGGATGATCAGGCTGACCAAAGTGCAGGAACTGCCAAAACAACTATTCGGATAATGACTGAACAGGACCCCATGGAATATCCGCCGCTGATTCGGGAAGATTATCTCCCAAGCGTTCCACCCTACGAAATAGAGGCTCCGGATATTCTCTCCGGATCGACTTACTATTTTAACAGCGGAAGCGGACTGAGGTACGAGGTGCTTTTCGCAAAAAAAAGAGACAACTACCTGAATAATATCATCAACTTCAGTGTGTTGAACGATGAGTTCGAGGATGAGTACAGTGAGACAAACCGGGGTGAGGTATACAGGGTCATCGCTACAGTAACCGAGATCATCAGAATCTATCACCTCTACCACGCCTATTCGTCCAGCTACGAATTCAGCGGGGAGTTCAAAGACTATAATGACGATGGTGAAACCAGTAAGCGCACCATGCTCTATTACCGGAAAGCAGAACAGATCCTGCATCCGGAATGGTCCGCTGAACTGTGCGGAAACAAGGTTGTAGCTTTCAGAAAGAAGCGATAGGATGAATGAACCTGTACTGAAAATCAGAGACCTGGAGATCAAGACAGCTGAAAAGGCACTGGTTAACAACATATCACTGGATATTCACAGGAGAAGCATTACCGGACTGGTGGGTGAATCGGGATCGGGAAAGACACTTACGGCCCTCTCTGTTTTACGGCTTTTACCCACGGGGGTCACCGCAAATTCCGGCAGCATCATATTTCAGGAAAACGGCATTGAGGCCGACCTGCTGCATATCCCGCTGAAAGCGCTGAACCGCATCCGGGGGAACAGGATCGCCATGATATTCCAGGAACCGATGACCTGTCTGAACCCATCTATGAAATGTGGCAAACAAGCCATGGAGCCACTATTGAAAGTTCAGGTGGCAACCAGGGCGGCAAAGGAGAAGATCATACATATGTTCGGCGAAGTGCAGCTCCCCGACCCGAAAAGCATCTTTGATGCATGGCCCCATGAACTGTCGGGTGGCCAGCGGCAGCGGGTCATGATCGCCATGGCACTCGCCACATCACCTGCCCTGCTGATTGCCGACGAGCCTACAACTGCCCTGGATGTTACAGTACAGAAAAGTATCCTCAACTTGCTGAATGACCTGAAGGACAGGTATAACCTGGGGGTTCTCTTCATCACCCACGACCTGCTTGTGCTGAAACAGATTGCCGATGAGGTGGCTGTCATGTACCAGGGTGAAATTGTTGAAAAAGGCACAACGGAAAGGGTTATGGAATATCCTTCAACACCCTACGCAAAAGGTTTGCTGGCCTGCAGACCCAGGCTGGACGAAAAGCCGCCGCGCCTTCCCACAATAAGCGATTTTATCGATCCG
>CAYOVC010000004.1:18990-26959 GCA_964407305.1 uncultured Bacteroidaceae bacterium
AAAAAAAGGAGAGGTGTTGCTGAGGGTGGAGAACCTGCATGTGAACTTCAAAAGCAGGAGAAGGTCGGTCAATGCTGTAGACGCTGTTTCATTTGATGTTTATGAGGGGGAGACACTCGGACTGGTGGGTGAATCGGGATGCGGAAAAACCACCCTGGGAAGAACGATCCTGCAGCTGATCCGGTCCGACAGCGGCTCGGTCATCTACAGGGGAACAGCGCTGGATCGCTTGAATTCAAAGGCGTTGCGGAAGCTCCGCAAGAACATACAAATTGTGTTCCAGGACCCTTATTCTTCCCTGAATCCGGGAAAAACCATCGGCAGCATGATAACAGAGCCAATGCATGTGCACCGCCTCGTAAAAAACAGGGAGGAAGCAGAGGCGGCGGCCCATCAACTGCTGGAGCAGGTGGGATTGCCTGCCGAAGCGTACAACCTCTATCCGCACCAGTTTTCAGGGGGCCAGCGTCAGCGCATCGGAATCGCCCGGGCCCTGGCCTGCAAGCCTGAGTTCATGGTTTTGGATGAAAGTGTTTCCGCCCTCGATGTGAGTATTCAGGCACAAATCCTCAACCTGCTGAACGACCTGAAGAAGGCGTATTACCTCACCTATATCTTCATCTCCCACGACCTGACCGTGGTAAAGTATATGTCAGACAGGGTCATGGTGATGTCGGAGGGCAGGATCATTGAATCGGGAACAGCTGAACAGATCTATCTGAAACCCTCCGAAGGCTATACCAAAAAGCTCATAGACTCGATCCCTTTATAATTATAGATCATAGTGGCTGGATCATAAAGTTCGAACCCCTCAAAAATCGATGTAATCGGTCGAGGAGGGTCTGTCGGAAACATCCGGACAATTCAGGTCCACATAGAATCCCGGGGGCTTCTCAAACATTGCCTCCTGGGTAATTCCCAGGGTTGAATCGGCATACACCTTCTCAAAGAATTTGGCCCAGATGGGTAGGGCCATGTTCCCTCCTGCCCCCATGCCGAGCTTATCGAAATGGGCCGATCTGTCTTCACCGCCCACCCATACTCCTGCCGACAGTTGTGGTGTGATTCCCATGAACCAGCCATCACTCTGGTTCTGGGTAGTACCGGTCTTCGCTGCGATCTCCCCGGTAAACTGATACAGGTAGCGCAGTCGAATGGCTGTGCCACGGTCCACCACATCCTTCAGCAATGTGATCATCAGGTAGGCCGTCTCCTCACTGATCGCCTCATTTTCCTGGGCCTGAAATGTTGAGATTATTTTGCCGTATTTATCCTCGATCCTGGTAACATAGACCGGGGAGACATAGATGCCCTGGTTGCCAAACGTATTGAAGGCACCAACCATCTCTTCAAGCGAAACATCGGAAGGTCCGTAAATCATTGAAGGAACAGGGTCAATATGCGAGGTAATACCCATCTTGCGCATCAGCAGAATTATACTTTCCGGGTTGTAATTCTTGAACAGCCACGCCGATACCCAGTTGTGGGAGTTGGCCAGTCCCCACTTCAATGAAACATATTTTCCTGCATGCCTGTTGGGCGCTGGAGCCCTTGGTGTATAGACAGAGTCCAATACCTGGAATGATATAGGAACAAGGGGGATCTGTTTGCAGGGTGAAACCCCCTCCTGCATGGCCAGCAGATAAAGGAAGGGTTTTACAGTCGAACCCACCTGTCGCCTTCCCTGTGTCACATGATCATATTGAAAATACTTGTAATTATGTCCCCCTACATACGCTTTTACCTTTCCGGAAAAAGACTCCATGGCTATGAATCCCGACCTCAGAATATGTTTAAGGTAACGGATGGAATCATATGGACTCATCACTGTATCGGTGAGTCCCTGCCAGGTGAAGACAGAGGTCTCCACGGGTTTCCTGAAGATCATCATGATGGAGTCTTCGGGCATCCCCCTGCTCCGCAGGTTCTTGTATCGCTCCGACCGCCGGATCGCCCTTTTCATGGTACGTTCAATCTCCCCGGGGTTGATATCCTCAAAGGGCGCATTGCTGCGTCCCTTCTTCTCGGCAAAAAAGGCCGGCTGCAGGTATTCGCTCAGCTGCTCCCGCACCGCCTCCTCGGCATACTCCTGCATCTTCATATTGATGGTGGTGTAAATCCGCAGTCCGTCTCTGTAAATATTGTACTGTGTACCATCCGGTCTCGGATTTTTATTAATCCATCCGTAAAGTGGGTCATTTGCCCACCTGATTGAATCCCTTTCAAATCTTTCGCGGGCTGACTCAGGGTATTTATCCCTTTCGGGCTTACTGGCATTCATGCTGATTCTGAGGAAGGTGCGGAAGTGATTTGCCTTACCGTCCATATGTCCCGCAATATTATAATAGGCAGTTATAGGTATCTGCTTAACAGAATCTGCAACGTCCTCCTCAATATACTCGTATTTCGCCATCTGATCAATGACAATGTTCCTCCTGGCCTTTGCATTTTCAGGGTTCAGGTAAGGATTAAACCTCGTTGGGGCCTTTAACATACCAACAAGGATGGCAGCCTCCTCGATTTGAAGTGAATCGGTGGTGGTGTCGAAAAAGGTTCGCGAAGCAGATTTTATCCCGATAACGGCCTCCCCTCCAAAAGGAACTGTGTTAAGGTACATGGTAATAATTTCATTCTTCGTGTAACTTCTTTCAAGTCTTACAGCGGTGTTCCACTCCTTGAACTTCACGATCGACAGGTGGATCGCCCGGCCAATTTTTGTGTCGTTCCGGGTGGTATCCCTGGGAAAGAGGTTTTTTGCAAGCTGCTGGGAGATGGTACTGCCACCCCCGGCGTCCTGTCCAAGCAGGAGGGATTTCACAACAACCCTTGTAAGTCCCCTCGGATCGATCCCGGAATGCCTTCTGAACCTCACATCCTCTGTGGCAATAAGCGCATCCACCAGGTAGGGGGAGAGCTCCTCAAATTCGACCAGCGATCTGTTCTCAATAAAGAACTTATCCAGCAGTTCCCCGTTATCTGTATATATTTCAGAGGCGAGGTTGGTTTGCGGGTTTTCAAGCTCTTCGAATGTAGGCATAAAGCCGAGCTTTCCTTGTGCGATCATAATAAAAAGGACGATAAAGAAAAAAAATATCAATCCGTAAAAAAACCACAGAATGGTTAGATACACTGTATGTTTACTGATTTTTTTCAGCATCATGGAAGTTGTTTGGGACAAAAATAACAATATTTTATAGTAAAAATTTGAGTGTACTCAATCAATTGATATAATTTTGTGCATTCATTCAGTAAAGTTGAAGGGTAAAATTATGATTGAAAATCTGGTAATTGTTGAGTCACCTGCCAAAGCACGGACAATTGAAAAGTTCCTGGGAAAGGAGTTTACTGTGAAATCGAGTTTTGGTCATGTGCGGGATCTGGCTAAAAAGAACCTGGGAATCGATATAGAAGATGATTTCAGGCCAGACTATATTGTATCGGCAGACAAGAAAAAAGTTGTAAAGGAGCTGAAAGAGCTGGCCGGAAAAGCCGAAACAGTATGGATTGCTTCGGATGAGGACCGTGAGGGGGAGGCGATCGCCTGGCACCTGCAGGAGGTGCTGGGACTTGATAAAAACAAAATTAAGCGAATCGTGTTCCATGAAATTACAGAAAATGCGATCCGCAATGCCATCGAATCCCCAAGGGGCATTGATGAGAACCTGGTGAACGCACAGCAGGCAAGAAGGTTACTTGACAGGCTGGTGGGTTTTGAATTATCGCCCCTGTTATGGAGGAAGGTGAAGCCTTCTCTATCGGCAGGACGCGTGCAGAGTGTTGCCGTTAAGCTAATCGTTGAGAGGGAGCGGGAGATCAACGGTTTCAAGCCAAAGGTCTATTTCAGGGTAACGGCAACTTTGATTGTGCCGACTAACGGAAAGGAGGTAAAGGCTGAGCTTTCAAAACGGTTTGATACCCTTGAAGCTGCAAAGGAATTTCTTGAGAAATGCAAATCGGCTGAGTTTACGGTCGGCTCGGTAGAAAAAAGACCGGGGAAAAAATCGCCTGCACCCCCGTTCACCACCTCGACCCTGCAGCAGGAGGCGAGCAGAAAGCTTGGATATTCGGTTGCACAAACCATGTCGGTTGCACAGCGTCTCTATGAATCCGGTCTGATCACCTATATGCGGACAGATTCTGTGAACCTGTCCGGACTTGCAATTTCAACGGCTGCAGATGAGATCAAATCATCATTCGGTGAGAAATACCTGAAAGTAAGAAAATATTCAACCAAATCGAAGGGTGCCCAGGAGGCCCATGAGGCGATCAGACCCACCTATATAAGCAACCGCAATATTCAAGGAAGCAGCCAGGAGCAACGGCTCTACGAACTGATCTGGAAACGCACCATCGCTTCGCAGATGAGTGATGCCCTGCTGGAGAGAACAACGGTAAAAATTGATGTTTCAACCACAGAGGAACATTTTGTGGCAACGGGTGAAGTGTTGAATTTTGATGGTTTTCTGAAAGTATATATCGAATCAACCGACGAGGAGAACGAGGAGCAGACGGGGAAACTGCTTCCTCCGCTGAAGAAGAGCGATCAGCTCGAACCCCTTACCATTGAAGCCACAGAGAAATTTACCACTCCACCTGCACGGTATAACGAGGCAAGCCTTGTAAGGAAGCTTGAAGAGCTTGGGATCGGACGCCCGTCGACCTACGCCCCAACCATTTCGACGATTCAGAACAGGGATTATGTTGTACGGGAAAGTCGTGAGGGACAGAAACGCGAAGTCACCACGCTGCTGCTCAAGCAGGGTGACCTGAAGGAGACAAAGAAAAGCGAGGTATACGGACAGGAGAAAATGAAGCTTTTTCCGACCGATATTGGTATGGTGGTAACAGACTTCCTGGAGCAGTATTTCATTGATATCATGAATTATAACTTCACGGCCGACGTGGAGAAGGAGTTCGATTCCATTGCGATGGGAAAATCTGAGTGGAAGAAGATGATCAGTAAGTTCTATTTTCCTTTCCATAAAAAGGTGGACGAAACGTTGCAAACATCTGAAAAATCGAAGGGTGAGCGCGTGTTGGGAACCCATCCTGAAACGGGAAAGCCGGTGGCTGTGAAGATCGGCAGGTTTGGTCCGATGGTGCAGATCGGTGAGGCGGAAGACGAAGAAAAACCGGAGTTTGCCAGCCTGTTAAAAGGACAAAGTATGGAGACGATCACCCTGGAAGAGGCACTTGATCTTTTCAAGCTTCCGCGCAATCTCGGTAAATTTGAGGATGAAGATGTTACAGTAGCTATCGGAAGGTACGGACCCTACGTGCGACACAAAAATAAATTCATCTCCCTCGGTAAGCAGGACGATCCGCATTCAGTTACCCTCGACAGGGCCATTGAGTTGATACATGCGAAAAGAGAAGAGGAAAAAAACAGGATCATTAAAGAGTTTGACCAGCAACCCGGACTGCAGGTTCTCAATGGAAGGTATGGTCCGTATATCGCATATAACAAGAAGAATTACAAGATACCAAAAAACAAAAAACCGGAAGAATTATCCCTTGAGGCCTGTATGGAGATCATCGAAAAGACCCCCGATAAGCCTTCCCGCAGAAAAAAATCGTAAATTGCCTGTCTATGGACCTCAACGGATATTTTGACCCAGTGAGCCTTGAGCGGCCAGAATTTCACTTCCTGCCGGAGAAATACTCCTTCAGCAGAAATATATCGATCCATACACCGGATCAGCCGATCAGGGACCTTGATAAGTACCAGCTTGCGCTGATCGGAGTTCCGGAGGAAAAAGCTGCCTATGTCGGAGGAAGTGCTGAGGCCCCGGACAGGGTGCGGGGAATGCTCTACCAGTTACGCAAGATCAATAACAACATAAAGGTGTATGACCTGGGTAACCTGAAAATTACTGAACAGATCAACGACACATATTACGCTATCAGGGATATCACCCTCGAACTGATGGAGCGTGGCGTGATCCCCTTTTTTATCGGCGGATCGCAGGACCTCACCTTCGGAGCAATATTGGCCCTCAAGCAGTTAAAAGGAATACGGCAGATACTTACAGTGGATCCACGGTTTGACTTCTGGATGGAAAACCAGCCTGAAATCAATTCGAGAAACTATCTCGATTTTATCCTCGATCATGAAAATAAAAACCGGTTCACCTATTCAAACATTGGTCATCAGCAATATTTCATCGCTGAAAACCAGATGGACCTGCTTAACCGGGAGTATATGGAAAGTATGCGGTTGGGAGAGCTCAGGGAGGACATCAGGAAAACTGAACCCCTGATCAGGGATGCGGACCTGATAAGCATCGACATGAATGTGGTTCGCCACTCCGATGCCCCCGGGGTAACAACGCCCTCCCCGAACGGACTGTTTGGCGATGAAATATGTGCCGTCACCCGGTATGGTGGGGTTAGTGAAAAAGTAAAAGTATGCGGCCTGTTTGAGCTGTCGCCCGCTAAAGACATTAACGGACAGACAAGTCACCTGGCCGCACAGGCAGCCTGGTATTTTATCGACGGCCTGTCGCACCGGCTGAAAGAGAACCCGCTGGAAACATCGGAGCACACCAAAAAATTTATTGTAACGCCAAATGAATTCGGTCAGGAACTCGTTTTTCACAAGAGTAACCTTTCAGAACGATGGTGGATTGAGATTCCTGTAAAAAATCCGGCAACAAAGTATAACTATTTTATCTCCTGTTCGTATGAAGACTATAAACAGGCATGCAACAATATCATACCTGACCGCTGGTGGCGCTATTTGCAACGCCTGGGTAACAATGAATAGAGACTAACCATTTGGATATTTGGTTTTTGGATGGACGCAAAGAGAAATAGGAAATGTAGTATTTTGGTGAGTGACTTTATTAACACCCTAATGTTAATAATATTTGTTCCGACCAATATTTTTTACTTATTTTACTTCGGTAAAATAGCTGCCTGTAAGTAACAGGGGCTTATTTGGAATGAAAATGTATAGACTGACAGGTATATTTATTCTTGTAATCATTTCGTCAGGCATGCTGGCTCAGCAGGATCCAAAACTGAGTCAGAACATGTTTCTTATACCTGTTTTCAATCCCGGGGCCATGGGACAAACTGATAACATCTGTGCGGCAGCAGCCTTCAGGAACCAGTGGGCCGGACTCCCCGGTGCACCGGTGGTATCTACATTTACAGCACACACACCCTTCAATTTATTTAACAGGTCACACGGGGCCGGGATCAACCTGATGAATGATAATGTAGCATTGAATAACGATCTTTTTGTGAGCCTGTCATACTCCTATAAAATAGATATCGGTACCGGCGTTCTTGGAGCGGGTATCAGCGCGGGAATGGCCAACCACTCGCTTGATCCTTCCGGACTGAACGGTGCAGATATTATTGATGTTATCGGCGATGATGCCATCCCGCAAAATTCCGCGAGTCTTTTTGGGTTTGACATGGGACTCGGGGCCTACTATTCAACCAACAACCTTTATATAGGCTTGTCAACAACCCATCTGAACCAGACATCATTCGATTTTCCCGAAGAGATAGCAGAAACCAGGTTGATCAGGCACTATTATGCAGTCGGAGGATATACAATTCAGTTGCCCAATCCGGTATTTGAGCTCATGCCTTCTTTTATGCTGCAAACAGACGGAAAAGACAACCATATTTATCTCAATACCAACCTCAGATACAATAAAAGATTCTGGGGAGGAGTTTCATATTCAATAGGAGGAGCCATCAGTACACTCTTTGGTATTGAATTGTTGAACGGTATCAGGGTTGGTTATTCATACGACATTGAATTGTCTCCCCTGTTCAAATACAACAGCGGATCGCATGAAATAACGGTACGGTATTGTTTTGATCTGAGTCTGGATAAAAGTCCGGAAAAATATGAGAGCATTAGATTTTTATAATATTTTACTATATTTAGATTGTTTTTTTATAACTTGACCATCTTGAATAAAAGAAGATTTGTATAAACACCCAAGCC
>CAYOVC010000005.1:0-23567 GCA_964407305.1 uncultured Bacteroidaceae bacterium
AATCCTCCATGACAAACTGGATATTAAAATCGCTGATATCGACTGTATCAATATCAATATTGGCACTTAACATATATAAGTCGGGATCCGATACATTAAATAATCCGTCGAGCACCATGCTGCCGCCAGACGCTGACTGAAGACTAAATTTGTCAAAATAGATGATCTTATAAGGTTTCAGATCAATGTTTCCGTGTATTTTTCGCAATGTATTGCCCTCAATTCTAATTTCATTCAGATCCAGTCGCAATTCAAGGTCAGGAAAATCCACATCCATAAATCCTGTTAATGAACCGCTTACAGTGTCAACCGCTGCTGTTGCATCTGCATCATCGGCTGACTCTGTCAACAATGCATACTCCATCAGTGTGTCGAGGTCCAGCAGGTTCGATTCGACCTGTACCTGTCCGGCAAATGTGTTGGAAGTGTCAAACAGATGTGCCACTGTGGCCCGAAGTGCCAGGTTGCTTTCACCTATAGATCCCTTCAGTTTGTTCACCACCAGGATGCTGTCCTGTAAAGCGAGATCTATTTCAAAATCCTTCAATGCATGGGGATAATGCATCAGGCTCATTTGAAGTGTGTCACAAACAAATAAAACATTTGGCAACTTATTAACTGTCAATATATCATTCACTGTTGTCTGAATATTTCCTTGAAACTTTAAATTGTGTATTTCCTCCGTGGAAAATTCGGAAGGAAGTATTGTAAAACGATCCTTTACGGTAAACAGGTCGTATGCACGAAATGTATCAGAACCAATGTCAAATTCCAGTTTTATTTGTTCCGTGCTATCCTTGTCGATCATGGCAGCATAGTTTTCCAGTGTTCCGTTCAGTCTGAAATCACTTTCTGCAATATTTCCGTGCAGATTTGAAAATTCGATTTTTTCCTTTTCAACATGCAATAGCATATTTACATTTGAAATAGCTGCATATCCGGGTATTTTTACTTGGAAATTTTCAAGTTCAATCACCGACGGAGGAAGCGTACCCTCTTTCAATGTTGCTTCAAGATCGTCTCCGGCTACAGAAGCGTTTAATCCAAGAGAGAGATCCCTCAGCGGCTCCGAAAAAAGTGTATCCCCGGTTAATTTTTCAGTGAATATCTGGTCAGCGCGGGCAACTACCTGCGCAATTACCATTCCCCTGTATCCCATCAGATATGGCACAAGATGATCTATCCAGCCATCAAGTTGAATTTTGTTGCTGTCGATTGTCGTTGTTAACGCATTAAAACCAAAACGATCACCATGAAGATAAAACATTCCATTCGTCTTGTCAATTTTTTGTCCGCCCGAAAGTGAGAATCCTACATCTTCTAAAAAGAGATTCAAAGTTCCCTTGTTCTCAAAAAATGCACTACTAGATTCATCGACCCTCCCTGTCAGATCCCCGGATACTCGAACTCCTCCCTTCAGGTTTTGAACCGCCTTGTTATCAATAATCTCATCAATCAGTGTAAGGTCAGTCTCACCATCAATTTTTAAAGAAACTTCCGGTGCAGGAACGTTGCTGAGGGTCAGATCTGCATCCAGGTATCCCCGGGGAAAGGAGGCATGGAAATCGCTGATCCTCATTGCAGCTTCTGAAAAGTCGCGCAGTATACCGCTGGAAAGTTCCCCCTGAAATCCGATATCGGTAACGGTCTGGTTGATGGTATGTATATTAAAAGCCATATCCGATGCACTGAACCCTACCTTAAATTCAGGAAGACGCTCCCCATACGATCCGGCCACACTTCCCTCCAGGGAGATATGGCCCTCCCCGATCTGCTCGATGGCACCCATATCGAGAATACCGGAAAACAAGAAGTTCAACAGCTCAATACCGCTGTTACGGGCAGAAAAATGCATGTCGATTATCTCCCTCTTCAGGTCCAGCTTTCCCTTCAGGCCAAAAATTGCATAATTCATATCAAGCATACTCTTATCCAGCAACAACGACTGCATTTTTTGGTCGAAACTCAATGAGGTACTGAGAGAAATATCCCTCTTTTTGTCCAGGGTAATACTACCGAAAGTGGCAGATGTAATCTCCGTATGCATCATTACATTGGCAACAACTGAATCGGGATGGTATGAAAACCCGGTTTCCATTCCCAAAACATTCAGAGAAACAGAAGCTTTTCCCGGGGTGTCTCTGTAATTGACTTTCAGGTTTCTTATCGAGAGACTTTCCAGATCCAGGGAGAGCATCAGACTATCAGACTGAACACTGTCCACATCGGACCCACTGTCAAATCGCATTCCAAGGGCACGCTCAAAGTTTGAAACCGAATCTGATTCAACAAAATAATTAATCATGCCGTCACTCAGGCGCATTTTTGAGATCCTGTATTCTCCCTGAAGTAATTTTAATATATCGACCGAAACATAAACGTTATTCAGATCGATCAGAGGAACCGTGTCCTGGCTAAAAGTCGCTTTCGAAGAGACAATATACCGTATTTCCTTCAATTGAACGGAGACATCCGGGAAATGCATCAGTGGTCTCAAATACAGTTTGCCAACAGCTATTTCCCCGGGATAGAGGCTATTCACATGATTGAGGGCTTTTTCCGTGATCTTTCCTTTGAAGAGGAAAAACAATAAAAAGATGATGATTAACAGCGTAAAAAGTCCGGCAACAACTCTGAATATCCATTTCAGAATAATTCTCAAACTCATTTTCACCGATCTGCCCATGTGTTATTGTTTTTGTGAAAAACATGCAGCATAATGCCCATTTCAGCTTCTTTTTCCGTTAAATTTTCACGACTACAAGTTATAAATTTATCTGTTGGGGCTTTAATAAACTGATCGTTTTACTGCATTCTCCCTGCAATATTGCATCCACAATGCGTAATAATCTCAATAAGCGCTCTATTATATGCGTAAGCTGAGGCAATACCATATCATTTTTATCAACTGTTAATAACGTTCATCAATAATCTCTTGAAGATTGAAGATTATTTAAGTATTTTGTGGAGGATTTGCAACTATTTTAACAGAACTGCAGTTTTGAAAAAAGGAGATAACACAAAATAAACAGATATGAAAAAACAGATACTACGCTCACTGTCCGGACTGATCATCCTTGCAGCGCTTACCCTCCCGGCATGCGAATTAATATTTGACGAATGTGGATATTGTAGTGCAATAACAATTGATGGTGATGGGAACATTATCTCAGAAGGAGCTCCTTTATTGGAATGCGGCGAATCATATCAAAATAAGCTCAATTCTTCATCTGTACCCATTGGTGACAATACAACTTACTGGGATTGCGATGATTACACTGATGATTAATAATTATTAAAAGCCACCTATTGCATATGATTCCAGACGGCTTGGAAATTATTAACAGGTAAAGACTTTCTAATACCGCACTCCGATCACCACCACATCATCGACCTGTTCCACATCGGCCCTATATTCCTCAAACACCTCGTCCAGCCTTTTTCCCTGGTCGATCATGTCCATCCCCTGTATCTCCAGCAACAGCGTGCGAAAATTCTTCGACAGGAATTTTTTCTGTTTTGGACCACCAAACTGATCCGCATAACCATCTGAAAAGATATAAAAGGTATCACCTCTCTTCAGATCGATCGTCTCAAGGTGAAAATCGTCCATTACCTCATGGATGGCAACGGGCATCTTATCTGCTTTATATTGCGTTAACGCACCGTTTCGGATATGATACATGGGATTATTTGCCCCTGCAACATATAGTTTGTCATGATCGAAATCAATCACTGCTACCGTCATATCCATCCCATCCTTCACTTCAGTACCGACATGTGCCTGCCCGAGTGAATCGATCACCATGTTTCTCAGGTTGTTCAGGATCTCATGGGGTGCCAGGACATTCCGGTTGCGTATGATCTCATTCAGCAGACTTACTCCCAGCATGCTCATAAATGCACCGGGTACGCCGTGTCCGGTACAATCGGCAGCAATGATGACCTGCTTGTTATCGACCCTATCCACCCAGTAGAAATCGCCGCTGACGATATCCCGTGGTTTAAATAGGACAAAATGATCCAGTTCGTCGGTAAAAAGTTCAAGGGAAGGCAGAATGGCTCGCTGGATCTTTTGGGCGTAGTGTATGCTATCAGTAATGTGTTTCTTCTGATAAGCAATTTGGTCGCGCTGGGCCGTGATCTTCCGGTTTTTCTCCTCCAGCAGTTCATTGGCCCGTTTCTTGTTTTTATAATTGACAAAAATGAAGTATGCGAGTCCCAGCAACAGAACGAGTGCCACAATGGCCGCAATAATCACCAGTTTCTGTTTCTGGATTGCCTCCAGCTGAATGGCAATCTTTTCCTCGTTTTCATGTATCTGCAGATCCCTCTGGGCAATCAATGTTTCACGCTGATCAATCTGCTGCTTTTGTTCTTCCAGCACTGCGCTCTGTTCACTGACCTCTTTCGCCTGTTCTGAAATCATTTTCTTCTGAACGCCAATCTCCCGCTCCTGCCTCGCAATGGCCCTGTTCTTTTCTGTAAGTTCCCTGTCCCTGTTCAGCAGGGTTCTGATCTTCTCTTCAAGCTCCTTCTCCTTTTTCAGAATCTCATCGCCCAGTGCCCTGAGCCTGGCAAGCTGTGCCTCGATCATGGAATCCTGTTCGGCAATGATAATCCTCTGTTGCCTGGTTATCTCCTTCTCCTCCTGTAGCTCTTCATCTGTCACCTCATACAGCTGCTCCCAATCTTCACGCGTTTTAATAGCGTGGGCCAAAAAAAGTGCATCTACCTTCAGTCCATGCTCGACCATCATCTCCTCATTTGCTTCAAATCGAGGCTTCCCGTCGACCACCAAAAAATTAATCATCGACTCCCTGAACGGGTATCCCTCGGTGATCAGCAGGGTGTTCCAGCCTTCCATCTGGTTCAGGACCTCCCTGATCTTGTATCCATCACTACTGTTTACATAGATCACCTGTGCCTCCTTCAGCATATTCGGACGGGGGACCAGGTTGACCAGGATCGGTTTTCCCTGGATGAACTTCCGCTCAACAGCCATCCGTTCCAGGGGCCAGTAGAAACTGTCATCTGTATCGAGAACAGTGATTGTAAAATTCTTCAGGTCATCAAAGTCCTCATCATACTGCACATATTTGGCAATATCAAGAATTAAAGTGGCCCTCGTATTATCGTTAAGATCCTGCTGATCCTGGGCCAATACAGTTGATGAAATAAAACAAACCCAAATGGCAAACAATGAAAAAAGGATCTTTCTCATATAATCAGGTTTTTTGACAGGGTAATATAAATTTTTCTCAAGTTAGCAATTTCTGGATATGCAATGTTCATTGAATCAGAAAATCTGAACTTTCCGGACATTTTGAAACTGTAATTTGCAAAATTATTTGCTTTTCCGCAATATCACTGTTAAATTGGTCGCCTTTATCAACCGGCACAGGACCGGCAAACAATTTCCGGTATGACTTACGAATAGACAGGCATCAATGACCGTATCCGGATATATTGCATTAGTAGTTGTGGTCTTAATGATCATCGCCCTGCTCAAGGAGGTCATGCGACCAGGACTTGTTCTTTTTACTGCTGTGGTCATCTTCATGGTTTTCGGGATCATATCTTCAGATGAAGCGCTGTCGGGCTTCTCAAACAAAGGTATGATTACTGTCGCAATCCTTTTCCTGGTAAGTGAGGGGTTTAAGCAGACCGGTGCATTGACAAAACTTGCTGCCATACTACTTCCAAAAAAGCGTGCCCCCATCCCACGGCTGATCCTCCGTCTTACCCTTCCTATTGCCGGCGTTTCAGCATTCCTGAACAACACTCCAATGGTGATTATCTTCGCACCCATGATAAAGAAATGGGCCGAGAAACTTTCACTTCCAAGTCAGAAATTCCTGATCCCCCTCTCCTATGCCACCATATTCGGAGGCACCTGCACGCTGATAGGCACCTCCACCAACCTGGTGGTACATGGTATGATGCTGGATCGCGGACTCGAAGGTTTTGGTTTTTTTGAGCTTGCCAAGGTGGGTATTTTCATTGCAATCATCGGCTTTTTGTACCTCAATATTTTCTCCAACCGGCTTCTTCCCGGTGAAGTGATCCCCCGGCACAGTTTTCCCAACGACATCAGGGAATATTATTTTGATGTAATAATGAAGGAGGGAAGTTCTTTGATCGGAAAAGAGATTGAAAAGCGCAGGCTGCCCGGTCTTTCGGAGTTTGTTGTAAAGACTGTGATCAGGGATGGCAAACACATCAGGATATCAAACACACCTTTTGAGATACTGGAAGGAGATGAGATGATCCTTGCCGGAAAATCGGAAGATATCGGTTTCCTGATGCAGCAGGGTGGCATTACATTGAAGTGCCTGGAATCTGCAGAACCGGGATTTATGAACCAGGACCTGAAGCTGGTTGAAGTTGTAATTGCTCCCCGTTTTCCGGGTATTCAGAAAACCATTGAAGAATTTGATTTCAGGGGACACTATAACGCTGTTGTTATGGCTGTACACCGAAACGGTGAGCGCATCACAACCAATATGCAGAGCGTTGAACTGAAATCGGGCGATAACCTCATGCTGCTTACAACCGATGATTTTACCAGGTATTGGGGCGAATCAAGGGCTTTTTATATGGCTTCTGAGGTTGGCGATATGGATAGTTCCAAGGACCGGTGGAAAAGGTGGCTGGCCGTCGCTATCACGATACTCATGGTTGTTGGTGCCACGCTGGGCGGACAGATCAAAGAATTCCTCGACAGCCGTGGTTCCGACTGGAACGTTGAGCTTGATATGTTCTTCTTTGCAGCAGTAGCGATGGTACTGATGGCCTCGATGAAGATCTTTGCTGCCAAGAAATATACGAAGCCGATCAACTGGGACGTGCTCATCACTGTGGCAAGCGCCTTTGGCATCAGCCGGGCGCTTCAAAATTCAGGAATGGCCGATATGATCGCTTACTCAGTGATCAACTTTTCCAAAAACATGGGACCTCTCGGCGTGCTGGCAGCCATCTTTATTATTACAAATATTTTTACCGAGCTCATCACCAACAATGCTGCAGCTGCACTTAGTTTTCCCATCGCCCTTTCTGCGGCTACACAACTGGGAGTTGATCCAAGGCCCTTATTCATAGCCATTGCCATCGCAGCATCCTGTAGTTTCTCCACACCCATCGGATACCAGACCAACCTGATTGTGCAGAGCATCGGAAACTACAAGTTTGGTGACTACTGGAAAATCGGCCTTCCCATGAATATCCTTGCATTCATTATCAGTATGATCGTCATCCCGATCTTCTGGAGTTTCTAATCCTTCTACCAGCCCGCTGCCTGTCCATCTTTACGTGATTCCGACGCACCATACAATACACCTGTTTCCGGATCACGCATAATGGCCTGGTATCCGCCATATCCACCATGGCTGTATTGAATTTTGTGTCCCATTCGTAAAAGCTTCCTTATTTCCGCGTAATCAATATCCGTTTCAAGCAAGAGGGTTCCTCCATCGATCATTTTTTCTCCGGTAGGCTGCGAGGATCCGGAATGCCTGATCCGTGGAGCATCGCCTGCCTCCTGGAGGTTCATACCAAAATCGACCAGGTTCACCACGATTTGTACATGTCCCTGGGGCTGCATTGCCCCACCCATCAATCCGAAGCTGATCAATGGCTTTCCCTCTCTGGTGATAAAAGCAGGTATGATCGTATGAAAGGGCCTTTTTCCCGGCTCATAGACATTATAATGCCCCTCTTCCAGGGAGAAAAGCTCGCCCCGGTCCTGCAGGATAAACCCGAGTCCGGGGGGGCACATCCCCGATCCCATGCCACGGTAGTTCGACTGGATCAGTGATACCATATTTCCTTTCTCATCGGCCACAGTCAGGTAAATCGTGTTTCCCTGCTCAATATCCCCGGGATCATATGTTCTGGCTGCCCGGCTGCTGTTGATAAGATCGCGCCGCTCCTTTGCATATTCATCGGACAACAGCAATGTGTAATCAAGCTGATTAAAATCAGGGTCGGCATAATACTTTGCCCGGTCCTCAAATGCAAGCTTTTTTGCTTCAGTAAAGTGATGAATATAGGCAGCGCTTCCAAAACCCATTGCCGCAATATCATACCCCTCGAGGATATTTAACATCTGCAAAGCTGCTATTCCCTGTCCCCCGGGGGGCAGTTCCCAGACATCATAACCGCGGTAATTGACAGAGAGGGGAGTTACCCATTCAGAAGTATGAGAAGCGAGATCCTCGTAAGAGAGGAAACCTCCCTGTCCGGCCATAAAATCGCTGATCACCTTTGCAATATCGCCCTTATAAAAAGCATCTCTTCCCTTTTTGCCGATGGTCTCCAGCGTATTGGCCAGGTCAGGGTTTTTAAAAATATCCCCCTTCCCCGGAGCTTCTCCTCCGGGCATAAAGACATCGGCCACATTGGGAAAACGCGCCAGATAACTGGCGTTCCCCTGCCAGTAGTAGGCGATCAGCTCGGTAACTGGAAAGCCCTCCCGCGCATAATCGATAGCAGGTTGAAGGATTTTCTTCATCGGCAGGTTTCCAAACCTGTTATGTAGCTCAAACCATCCATCCACACAACCGGGCACCGAAACAGGAAGCGGACCTGTTGCGGGAATCTTCTCATAACCATTCTCAATGAAATAGTCGAGCGTAAGCGACCGCGGTGACCTTCCGCTTGCATTCAACCCATACAGTTGTTCCGTACCTGCATCCCACACGATGGCAAACAGATCACCTCCGATTCCATTTCCGGTAGGTTCCATGAGTCCGAGCACCGCATTCGCAGCAATGGCAGCATCAACGGCATTGCCTCCCGATTTCAGCACGTCAAGGGCCACCTGTGTGGCAAGAGGCTGACTCGTACAGGCCATTCCATGTCTGGCAATTACTTCGGACCTTGTAGTGAACAATTCTCCTGTTAATCGGTCCTGACCGAAAACCGCAGTTGCCATTGTGAGCAGAACTACCATTAAACAGTATCTCATGTTGTTGTCTGTTAAGTGAAAAAAACCGCAAAAGGAGTTCCTCTTGCGGCTACATATTCTGATCGTATGAAATCTTAATTTTTCTCTTTCAGCTTATAGACCCTGATCCAGTCAATTTCCATGGCGGCGGGCAATCCCTGATCCGATGCCCAATCCTTGAGGCCGGCACTGAAGACCATGTACATCTCATCCTGGGGAACGTCAGAGGACTGCGTCTTGAAAACCTTATCATTGATCTTCCAGATCAGCTTTCCAGGGCTCCATTCCAGCGAAAAGATAAAAAAGTCGTTTGCATATTTTGAACCACCGGTTTTTGTCATCGATTTGGAGGGTGCCTCTCCCTTCTTCAGGGGCCAGAAATAATTGGCAAATAATTTCCCTTTTTCGTATTTGGCCACATCGATATGGGGCACCATGCTGTCGGAGACCATCCAGAATGACTGGGTGAGATCGGTGGGCGACATTTTTATCTTGGCTTTGAAAATCCCGAATTTCTGCCTGAAACTGTTTCCTGTACTGATCAGTGCAGATGTAAATTCAAATGAATCCTGGAGAAATCCATGCAGCGGATGCCACTTTTTCCCAGCGATCTCTTCCCTTTTGGTAACCAGCCGCAGTTTGTTATCATAAAACTCTATGTTCTTCCCGTCAGTTGGAAAACTTTTATCATCATACATTGTGTATGGTTCGTTCAAAATGGCCTCACCCCAGAAATAGCGGGTCATCCATCTTTTTTCATCTAGCTTGTTGCCCTGAAATGACTCATTGAAGGTCTCCTCCCACTTCTCGATCTCCCTGAACGGGTATTTTTTCTTTGTTTTAAAATACCAGCTAACCTTTTCAGATTTTTTCAGTGCCAGGTACTCCTGTTCCTTCCGATACTCATCCGTAGTTTCATACCTCTCCTTAGGTTTCATAAGCAGGTATGCCTTTCGGTTTTGAAAATCATCCGAATTGATCTCCTTTTCAAGCTTTTTCAGTTCATCAGAAGGTTCTTCGCCCTTGCTCTTTTTCAACAGCTGGTTATACCTGGATTCTTTTCGGTACGCCTCGGAAGATTTATAATTCTCCTTGAGAATCCTTTTTTTTCTGATGGCAAAATCACTGGAGGTAACCTCCTTTTCAAGTTCGAGAAAATGCTTCAGCTCATCTGAATTCTCAAATTCCCGGTAGGCTTTATAATCAGCTCTGAGCTGATCATCCGCTGCCTCAACTTTTTCAGTCCCTGGGATCATCCCAAACAAAAATGCTAAACTTGCCATAATTCGTTACTGAATAATAATTTTGATTTGAGTCAATGATGGAATAAAGATAAGAAAAATTGAATAGCCATCAACTATCGCCTCGAATATCCTCTGCCACGGCTCCTGAAATAATAAACCGCGTGCACCTGGATGATCGGTGCAGAGAGCGGAGCAGTAAGGATTCCCTCTCCCATCGCTGGATCTCCGGCTCTGAGTCCGGCAAAGCTGTACCTTCCTGAAACAATGAAGTCCCAGTGGGGGCCCATCCGCATCTCCATGGCGGCCCCCACCGATGGCCCGAAACCTGCGGCGGTTGAATCCACCGGCGGATCCGGCATAGATACTATCGCCAAATCATGTCTGGAGATAATGTGCGTGTAGTTGATCCCCGCTATAGCAGCAAGTTGAATGGTCTTTTCGTGAAAAAACATATACTGAAGATCCAGGTCACCATGAAACATATAGGTAGTAGTCAGGTGACTCACATGATTCATAACCAAATAATTGAACATTGTGGCCGACGGCACCAGGTGAAAAAACTTTCTTTTATCAAGCGGTATCCAGGTCCGTATATTCAGTCCCGGGTTCCCGGTGTCACCCCCGTTAAATCTCCTCTTCGTTGCAAACGTCAGTCCGGCCCCTATCCGCTCAGGCTGGGCCTCGGCTGCGGCTGTAAGCAACATCACTGAAATGCTGATAATGAACAGTTTTTTCATGCCGAAGAATTTATTTTTTTAAAATCCAGTATTAAAAAAAACCATACACCATGACGAAGGGTTTTCAATATATTCGTAAGCAAAAGTAAAAAAATATACGGCCGGATAAAAGAAGCATCAAAAAGTGGGTATGAAAATGAACAGAAAATGCTAAATTTGTTGCTTGCAAGATTAAAAACAGGAAATATTAAGAATTCATGCCACTAAAAGGAAAAATTATACAGGTTATCGGTCCTGTAGTTGATGTAAGTTTTGATGAAACAGGAATAGCTGGATTGCCAAGTATCCACGATGCACTGGAAATTCCCCGCGGGAAAGGAGAAACACTGATCGTCGAAGTTCAGCAGCATATCGGGGAGTATTCGGTTCGTACCATTGCAATGGATTCAACCGACGGACTGCAGCGGGGAATGGAGGTGATCTCAACCGGATCCCCCATCTCAATGCCCAATGGTGAACAGATTAAAGGTCGATTACTGAACGTTGTCGGAGAAGCCATCGATGGTATCGGCGCCGTGGATAAAACCGGCGGCTATCCTGTCCACAGTGAGCCTCCCTTGTTTAATGACCTGGCAACGGAGTCGGAAGTATTATTTACCGGCATCAAGGTAATCGATCTGCTCGAGCCCTATGTAAAGGGAGGAAAGATCGGTCTTTTCGGTGGGGCAGGTGTCGGGAAAACGGTCCTGATCATGGAGCTGATTAACAATATTGCCAAGAAATACTCCGGAATGTCGGTTTTTGCCGGTGTGGGAGAGAGAACCAGGGAGGGCAATGACCTGCTCAGGGAGATGATTGAATCGGGTGTGATCAAGTATGGAAAAGAATTTGAAAAATCGATGGAGGAGGGATCGTGGGACCTCACAAAGATTGACCATGAACTTCTAAAAAAATCCCAGGCAACCCTGGTGTTCGGTCAGATGAATGAGCCTCCCGGGGCGCGTGCAACCGTAGCTCTCTCGGGACTTACTGTAGCTGAATCATTCCGCGACGGTGTCGGTGAAGAGGGAGAGGGGAAAGACATTCTCTTCTTTGTAGATAATATTTTCCGTTTTACACAGGCCGGTTCAGAGGTGTCGGCACTGCTTGGAAGGATGCCCTCTGCAGTAGGTTACCAACCTACCCTGGCCACGGAGATGGGGCTCTTGCAGGAGCGCATCACCTCTACCAAGAATGGATCTATTACATCTGTTCAGGCGATCTATGTACCTGCCGATGACCTTACCGATCCCGCGCCGGCAACAACTTTTGCGCACCTCGATGCTACCACGGTACTAAATAGAAAAATTGCCTCCATGGGTATTTACCCTGCAGTGGATCCCCTCGACTCAAACTCCCGGATACTTACCGAAGAGATCGTAGGAAAGGAGCATTACGACACTGCTCAGAAGATTAAGGTACTCCTGCAACGATACAACGAACTACAGGATATTATCGCAATCCTGGGAATGGAAGAACTTTCCGAAGAGGATAAGCTGATTGTTCACAGGGCACGCCGGGTACAAAGGTTTTTGTCGCAGCCCTTCTTCGTCGCATCCCAGTTTACAGGACTCGATGGTGTGTTTGTCTCCATTGAAGATTCCATCCGTGGCTTCAATATGATCATGGATGGTGAGGTGGACAAATACCCGGAAGCAGCTTTCAACCTGGTCGGAACGATCGAAGATGCTATAAAAAAGGGTGATAAGTTATTGGCTGAATCAAAATAAGCCTGTTATTGTTATTTGTAATTCTGATAGAATAATATGTTGCTGGAAATCATATCGCCTGACAAAAAACTCTATTCGGGAGAGATCATCAACCTGACCGTACCAGGTTCAAAGGCTCCGTTTATGATCCTAAATAATCACGCCCCGATCATCTCCACGCTGGAAAAGGGGATCATTAAAATTCTCGAACCGGATGGTAAAAAAACTACTTTTGAGGTCGATGGTGGTGTGATTGAGGTAAAAAACAACAAAATCATTGTTCTTGCTGAAAGTGCAACATAACGCTTTCCGGTTCAGCCGGAAAAATCTTTTCCTGATCATTTCAGCGGTGTTTTTTATATGGTCGGAAGGGACCTCCTTTGCCCAGGTCGGAAAAACAACTGTAACCTTTTATTCTTCCGACAGCCTGCTCATTACAGCCGATGAATATAATACCTCCGACACCCTGCCCTACCTGCTGCTTTTTCATGAACAGGGATCAAGCAGGGGCGAATTCAACGAGATCATCGACCGTTTTCAGAAGATGAATTTCAACTGTCTCACCGTTGATGTCAGGAATGGCGGAAACTCCAATTTTATTCAGAATCAAACTGCACGCCGGGCCAGGCGCGATGGTAATAGCAGAAACATTGAAGCCGTTTCAGCAGATATTGAGGCGGCCATTGCATTTGCTACTGAAAAATCATCTCAACAGGTCATACTGATCGGCGCAGGTGCAAACGGATCCCTTGTTCTTCATGCAGCCAAAGAGCATGAGCAGGTAAAAGCAGCAATAGCAATGAGTCCGGGCGAATTTTTTAAGCCGGTTTTCAACACGGAAGAGGCGATCGCCGGTATCCGTAAACCTTTGCTGGTCACCTCCAGCCGAATTGAGTATCCTTACATTGAGCAACTCATGTCAGGTGTGGAAGAGGAGTATAAAACAATCTTTGTTCCGGAAACATCGGAGGGTGAAAGGGGATCTGCCGCCTTGCTCTCAGACAACCCTTCCAACAGCGAATACTGGCTCGCGATACTGCTATTTTTCAAGGATCTGCAGTGATGGTAAAATTCCTGGTAATCCGTTTCAGTTCCATTGGAGACATCATCCTTACCACCCCGGTCGTACGCTGCCTCAGGCAGCAGGTCGAAGGGGCCGAGGTACATTTTCTAACAAAACCCGCGTTTACCGGAATGCTCGGTGCAAACCGGTATATTTCAAAAATTCACAGCCTGTCGGAAAACCCCGGCGAAACAATTGCCACCCTCAGGGACGAAGAATTTGATTACGTCATCGACCTTCAGAACAACCTCCGCTCACTTCGCATCAAGCGTTCACTGAAAAAAATGTACTTCACCGTTAACAAGCTGAACCTCAAAAAGTGGCTACTCGTAAATTTCAGGATCAACAGGCTGCCCGACCTCCACATTGTAGACCGCTACCTGAAAACCGTGGATCTGTTTGATGTAAAAAATGACGGAGCCGGACTCGACTGTTTTATCCCCGAAGAGGAGGTGGTTCCTGCATCCTCATTGCCCGAAATTTTTCAAAACGGCTACATTACAGCCGCTATCGGTGCAAAACACAATACAAAAAGGCTGCCGCCTGATCGCTGGACAGAGCTTGCAGGAAAACTGCAAAAGCCGGTGGTCCTTATTGGCGGAGCAGAGGACCATGCTGAAGGTGAAAAAATAACAGATGCACTCCCGGGAACCAACATTCTGAACGGATGCGGCCGGTGGACCATCAATCAATCGGCCTCGGTCATTGAACAATCCGATTGTGTCATCACCCACGATACAGGAATGATGCACATTGCAGCTGCATTCAAAAAGAAGATCATTACCATCTGGGGAAACACCATTCCACAATTCGGCATGTACGCTTACCTCCCGGGTAAGGACTCTGCTGATTTCGAGGTAAGCGGACTGGCATGCAGACCCTGTTCAAAGCTTGGAATGGAAAAGTGTCCGAAAAAACACTTCAGATGTATGGTGGACCAGGATATTCAAAAAATTGCAGATACAGCCAATCGCCCTGGTCATCCTACTGCGCAACAAACTGATAGGTAATCCTGACTCTCTGCTTTTCCGGGGCATCGTAATTGCTGCGGAATGTAGAGGTGAGTGCTGCGTTCCTGGCAGCCTCAATGAAACAGTTTGGGTCCCGGTCCGTCTCCACACTTGCCACCGACACGTTTCTTGCTGACCCGTCGGGCCGGACCTCAAGATCGACTTTGACCAGTGCCGACCCCTCACACCTGTATACCGGCACAGTAAGCTGCCGCTTCTGCCTGTCGACCGGCGGATCGATAAACTCATAGGTAATGGTTGTTGGTCCTGTATAGGGTTCATCTTCCGGCCCCTCCGATGATTTTTCCACCACCTCCTCCTCATAAACATAAGAGGAGATAATCTCCTTCCATCGCTCCCTGTCTTTCAAAAATTCATCATCTTTCTGAGTCTCAAGTTCATCAAGAAGTTCATTGACATAATCTTCGGTTGAAATCTCGCTGTTCACTGCATCACTCACATTAACAGCCCTGTTACTTGCTCTTTCACGGGCCTCGAAGACATGTTCTATCCATTCCGGTGGCAGTTCAACATCCTCCTCATTCAGCAGATCCTCCAACGTCATCTCCTCGGTAAAATCAAGCATTACACCCAGCTCCCTGTCATGTTTCAACCCTTCCACCTGAATGAGTACCAGTAGGATCAGAACAACCAGGTGAATAATCACGGTGTAAAGAATAGCCCTCAGGTTCGTTTTAACAAATTCCCTGATGCTACGTGGTCCATATGAAAAAAGATCTGCCATTTGATAATGCAAAATTATGATCTTCTACGGAATAGAGAAATATTGTATATTTACAAAACGAACAATGGAGCTAAAACATTTACAAAACATAACTTAAAAGTAAACATGAAAAAGATATTGGCCGTGGTACTGGTCTTTGCCACACTCACAGGTTGCAGTGTTCTTACGGAACTAACTGCACTATCCAAATGCGAATTTAGTTTTCATTCGGCCCAGGACCCTGTCGTCGCAGGTGTTGATATCATGCGGATCCGTTCCTATTCTGATCTCACCTTTCTCGACGGACAGCGCCTTGTATCCAATGTTCTGCAAAAAAGACTTCCCTTTGGCATTACGGCAAACGTTGAGGTCAAAAACCCGGGTATCACGACTGCAGCATTGAATTATATCGAGTGGATCGCTTTTATTGATGATGTCAGGATCTCAACCGGAAGGATTGACAAACGGGTAGAGATCCCCGCTAACGGCGGTACAGCAATAGTGCCGATACGAATTGAAACCGACCTGTTCGAATACTTACAGGGAGATAACCCGAAAACAATGCTGAACTTTGCCCTTAACCTGGTGGATGCTGGCGGACAGCCAACCAGGCTGAGCATGAAAATCAAGCCCTCTGTTTATGTTGGCTCAAGACTGGTACCATACCCCGACTATTTTACGATCAGCAAAGACTTTTCTTCAGGAAACTAAGTATCCTCTTCCCCAGCATGGCCCTGAGAACCGTCATGATTATACCAGGTCGATGCATGGTGAACCATTCAATGGCAGCGGTTCCCTGGAAACATTAATTGATATCAATAGTAAACAGGAACTCCGGCTTCCACTCATCCGATGCAGGCAGGTAAGCGATCCTCGCTCCCAGGGAGAACGGGAACATAAACCGGAGCAGGTGAACGTCAAACAACAGATCGGCTCCGTAAGAATAATAGTCTCTGTCCTCCAAAGCCGGATCAGGTTCGCTGACAAGAATATCCCGTCCTTGCAGGTAATCGCCCCAAATGTTTCCCCTTACCCTTTTTATATAGAGAACCGGCTCAATATTCAGGTCAGGATACAACAGTGGAAAATGATAGTCAACTGAAAACTTTTTCATTTCCAGACCGACGATATCCATGGTTCCCCTGGGCAATGAGATCTCATTGGCAAAGAGGTACCTTTCCGGATCTTGCTTCTCTATCGAAAAATTAAATCTGATCGTCTGGTGCTTTAGTATTCCTGGCAAATAGAGGGTCGTTCCAAAAAAATGCTGATCCCCGAAATTATGTTTATTAACGGGAGCATGCCGGTATCCCGCTCTGACCGACACTCCCAACCTGGGAAGAATATCTTTTCTTCCCATACGCAGGTATGAACTTGCATACATCCTGTACAGCAGTCTGTGTGTGCCGGTTTCATAAGCTGAACGGTTTTCGTTGGGAAAAAGATCCGAAGTATAGCTGTAGGATAGCAGGGGCTGAAGATAGGTAATATATTTTCCCGTATTGAGCCTCAGCGGAACGAAGGTATTGGTAACAAAGGTGAACCTGTTGGGTTGTACGGGTGGGTCGTCCGAATCGTTGATCCTGTATACCTGCGGAAGACCCCCGTATTGCATGCTGATATCAAATACAGGGAAGCGCCCCTGAAGTCTTGCTCCGCCATGAAGCAGGTGCATCCCCTCCCTGTACTCATATCCAAGGGCACCTGTGACTGTACTCAGGAGGTTTTGTGAAAGAAGCGTGAATCCCGGACCAACGGGAAACCTCTCGGGGGTAAGGGCCGCTTCCGGATTCATATAATCAAACCAGAGGGGCAGCCATGAATGGATGTTTACCGCATGCAGCAGTTTTCGATACCTGCCCGGTCTGTAATCCCCTTTTTCTAAATGCATGGCTCCCTCTATGATGCTCCGCTCTTTGGGAGTGGGTTCTGCATCAATCTGTTCGTTAAACAAAAATGTTGCGTTAAACCGCTTATCTACTTTATGATCCTGATTGACACTCAATGGTTTTGAAACGACACGGTAGCCGTCAGCATGATAGTCGGCGAACAATAAATAATCCTGATCGACAGCAGGATCAAATGCCCCGAACAAAGCGGTGGTGATACGGTAAAAAACACCCTGGTGCGGATCGTGCATATATATGTTATCTATCCCCACGTATGAGGAGCTGAAATAGATGCTGCCCTGATCGACTACCGGATAGGATATATCATTGTATCCCGCATGAAAAAGCGGACTCCAACGCCGCTCGCCAGGGGTGTATTGATACAGGTACTTACCCGATTCATCATTGACGACAACTACAAGCGCAGAATCCAGGTCCATCCACTGGGGATGTTGTATAAAGAGATTGCCGGGTGTTGCTGCGGTGTGAACAGGCTCTCCTTCAAGATCGAGTATTACCAGGTGAAATGTATGGTCGGTACGCTGCTCAACCACAGCGATCCTGTCGCCGCCTTTCGACATAGCAGGGGCATAGTAACGGGTTTTTGAACCAAGGTTTTTTATCACTCCTAACTCCATATCGAACAGACGGATCACAGAAAAATTCCTGTTGCTCCACCTGATATCGGGCACCCATTCATCCCACACGATAACCCCTTTGCCAGCACTGAACCGTCCGGAATTAAGATATCCGGGCCTGAACACCCTCTGTTCCCCTCCATCTGCATCTATCTTAACAAACTCCGGTATTTGGTCAATCCCGGTTTTCAGGGCAATCACCACAGTATCATTCAGCCATTGCGGAAAACGGTAACTTGTATAGTGCCTGTCAGGTATATTGCTCCAGTTCTTTACAGAATCTGGTTCGCGCTGGTCAAAGCTTGCCTTCCAGTGGTCCCGGTAAAGATCCAGCGCTGCATGATACAACTCCTTTTTGGATTTCACACCATACTGCCGCATGCTAAAATAAGAGGGTACAATAAGAAACGGTCTTCGGGCGGTATAATCAACCATATCGTTCCAGAAGCTGTTACCATATGTTCTCCTGCCATACCTCACCATCAAGTACCCCAGTTCATAGTGGTTCGGAACATAATCCTTATAAGATCCCAGCAGTGCCTTTGAAAAGTTGTACCTGCTGTTTTTTTCGAGCAGTATCGCTTTTGTTCCCATTTCAAATGAGGGAAGTCTTCCCCTGCCTGTGTAAGAGAATCTTGTCTCCGCATCTACTGCATCTCCCTCCAGGTACCAAAGCGGCAGCATTCCCGTAATTCCTCCCACAGCCTGTTCCCCGGCAACAAATGAAAGCACCCTGCTCACTCCCTGGTTGAGTTTTGACACCTGCACCGCATGCCTGCCCTCATGCAGTGCCAGTTGTGTCATCCAATCCTGCGGATAACCATTGGGATCGGGATTGGTAAAAACTTCAAGCCGCCTCGGGGCCCATACAAATACACCATTTGAAAAGCTGGATTCATTATGGATCACTACCGGCATCTTCCTGTGAGAGTAGTTCATAACAGCAGCCTGGTGGGGGTAGAAATATTCAAGTTTGTCAGCAAAATCCATTGCCAGGCTATCCAGTCCCTCCGGATAGATCAACCTATAATTGTCAGAAGAAAAATGGTACCAACGGATCGTCCCGCGATCCTGACCGTATTCATAGAATTGTGCATGCACATTGGAAGATAATAATAAAACGGCCCGGAAGGAAAACAGAACAGCACAATATAGCAGGTCCCGGTGCAGTCTAATGTTTCTCCATGGCAAATTGTACACCATACCCCTGGTTACGAAGATAAACATATGCCCTTTTCCTTACATCCCTAACCAAAATAATTTCATACATCAGGCTTGATCCACAGGTTCTGCAAACTTCAACAAGTTCCCTCTCTATGTTTAAAAGATCAATCCGACGACCCACAAAACCTGTTATCACCGTTATAGGTGCTCCGTCAACCTTCCTGTGGTTTAATGAGATGACCAACCGTTGATCAATGGGCTGCAATGTCTCCGGTTCTTTTACATTGGCATACTCATATTCGAATTCAGGATAGGTGGAATAAACTTCGTCGACAGCGGATAGATTCTTTGCTACCATAACAATTCAGTTAGTGGAACTGCAAATATAGGTTTACTATATGAATCTGTCAATTTTTTTATAAAAATTACATCTGTCAACAATTTGGTCCGGGTAGCGGCTGCTCTTATCACTGATTTTTCTCGGTTCATTCCAAAAAAACCGTAAATTCGTGACTTTACAACCTTGATATCTTTATCGATGAACAACTTCCGAAAATACAACCTTATTCTGGGCTGGCTCAGCTTCCTTGTTGCCCTGACGGTCTACCTGCTTACAATCGAGCCTTCTGTAAGTCTTTGGGATTGTGGCGAGTTTATTGCTACATCCTATAAACTGCAGGTGGGACATCCCCCCGGGGCCCCTTTATATATGATCCTGGGCAGGGTTTTTTCCCTTTTCGCCAGTGATACATCCAATGTAGCTGCAGCATATAATGCGATGTCAGCAGCGGCAAGTGCATTCACGATCCTTTTTCTATACTGGACCATCTCCCACCTGTTAAAAAAAGTTTTTATAAAGACAGAGGAGGATCACAACAGCACCAACTATATCCTGGTAATGGGAAGCGCCATGGTTGGGGCACTTGCCTATGCCTTTTCAGATACATTCTGGTTTTCGGCAGTTGAGGCCGAGGTCTATGCAACCTCCTCACTGTTTACCGCCGTGGTCTTCTGGGCCATCCTGAAATGGGAAAACATTGCAGACGAAAAATATGCGAACCGCTGGCTGATCCTGATTGCCTACCTGGTCGGTCTCTCCATCGGTGTACACCTGCTCAACCTGCTCGCAATCCCCGCGATAGTGCTGGTCTATTATTTCAGGAAATACACTGTATCGAAAAAAGGGGTGGTCATGGCCATCCTGTCCTCTGTGGCCATCCTGGGTTCAATCATGTACATAATCATTCCGGGACTTTTTAAGGTTTCAACCTGGTTCGAACTGTTTTTTACCAACTCCATTGGATTGCACCATAACATTGGGATGGTCATCTACTTTTTTCTTCTTTTCTCCGCCCTTGTGGTTGGAATCTACAGGACCCAGTTCGTAAAAAAGAATGTGTTGCTCAATACCATTCTGGTGGGTGTCACGGTTATTATCATCGGTTATTCATCCTATGCCATGATTATCATCAGGTCCATGGCCCAGCCCCCGGTAAACGAGAACAGGCCCGACAATGCGTTTGCACTATTGTCGTACCTCAACAGGGAGCAATATGGCGACAGACCCCTGGTCTTCGGCAACCAGTATAATGCCGAATTCGAATCGGTCGAATACAACAAAGCCGTTTATACGTTGGATAAGGATACCAACAGGTATAAGGTAGCCTTCCGCAAACCTGAAATAACATACAAGCAGAATAAAATATTGTTCCCCCGGATGTATAGCCGGGATACCCGGCACAGGCAGGCATACATGCAGTACGGAACAATAAAGGATCAGAATAACCCGACCTATCTCGACAATATCGAATTTTTTATCCGTTACCAGTTGGGACATATGTATCTCCGCTATTTCATGTGGAACTTTGTTGGCAAACAGAACGATAACCAGGGCCACGGAGGAATACTGAACGGAAGGGTTGTTAGCGGTATCAGGGGAATCGACAGCCTCTGGCTGGGTAATCAGAAAAAGCTGACTGATGAAATGCTCAACCATCCCGCCCGGAATACCTACTATTTTCTTCCGCTGCTGCTGGGAATCATCGGGTTGCTGTTCCATTACAAATACCACCTGAAAGACTTTTGGGTTGTGTTGCTACTATTTATACTCACAGGTGTCGCAATCGTTGTCTACCTCAACCAAACCCCCTACCAGCCAAGGGAGAGGGATTATGCCTATGCCGGCTCATTTTATGCTTTTTCCATCTGGATCGGAATGGGCGTTGCAGGACTGGCAAAAATTATTTCCAGGTGGATGAAGATGAGACCGGCGGCAATTTTCAGCCTGGTCATCGCCTTCATGGGAGTACCGCTGCTGATGGCAGCACAGAACTGGGATGACCATGACCGCTCAGGCAGGTATGTTGCACACGACATTGCAAAAAACTACCTTGAGTCGTGTGATGAGCATGCAATTCTCTACACGGTCGGGGACAATGACACCTTTCCGCTCTGGTATTTGCAGGAGGTGGAAGGTATTCGAACCGATGTAAGGGTGGTTAACATGATGCTTTTCAATACCGACTGGTATATTGACCAGAAAAAAATGAAGATTTATGAGTCTGAACCCCTTCCGATTACCCTTCCTTACAGGAAATACAAGGATGGTACAAACAATTCCCTCTTTGTCAGGGAAAATGAGAGGTGGGCAACGGCCACATATATCACAAACTTTATAAAAAGTGACGATCAGCGCACCAAGCTGACACTTCGCAGCGGGGAAAAGGTCGATTATGTTCCTACGCCCAACATTGTCATTGAGGTTGATTCGGCTGCAGTGATTGAAAACGGGATCGTAGCGCCCTACGATGCAGACAAAATTGTGGATGACATCCGCATTCAGCTCAATCCCAATGAGCAGATTCTTAAGGGAAACATGGCACAACTGGATATCTTTGCCCACAACGAATGGAAGCGGCCCATCTATTTTACAGCAGGCTCTTTTAGCGGAAGTCTCGGACTGGAACCCTATTACCAGCTTGATGGGCTCGCCTACCAGTTTGTGCCGATCAGAACCCCGCAGGAGAGTATCCTTGTAATGGGACGCATTGATCCTGTCAGGATGTATGATATCGTTATGAACAAGTTCAGCTGGGGAAGAATGAACGCAGAAGATGTTACCCTCGATTACTACTCTGTAAGAACTTTATCTGTGATCAGGTTCCGGAACCTCCATACAAGGCTTGCCCTTGCACTCCTGGAGATGGGAGAGAGAGATAAGGCTGTGGAGGTGCTCGATCGCTGCATGGAGCTGGCACCACATTCAGTACTGTCTTACGACCAGTATGTTGGCGGATTAACTTTCCCCCAGGGAGAGGGCAACACGATACACCACGAAGGGATCATTGAAGCATACTTTATGTGTGGTGAGACAGAGAAAGCCCAGGCCATCATGAATGAATATCGTGATATTCTGAACCAGCGACTCAACTATTTCAACTCTTTGAAATCGAAATACAGAAAAGTAGTGGAACGGGAGACCTATGAAGCGATGTCGCAGATGGAGGAATTGAGAGTACTGCAATCAACTTACGGTCAGGATGAAGTGATGCCAGGTTTGAACTTTTAACAGAACAGGCGCCTTACTTTTTCCTTTCCATCAGGTAGCCCGCGAAAGCAAATAATTCGGATTTTCTTTCGTGAGGGCTATTCAGTTGATTCAGGCTTTCAAGCGAAGTCTTGTAGAAGTTGTTTACCTTCTGCTCCACCTTCTCCTTAACCTTCAGCTCTTGAAAAATTGCAAGTACTTCATTTACCTTTTCATCCGGATCAAACTCCTTCACAGTCAGCCATCTGTTTAGAATTTGCCGCTGTTTATCATCTGCATCCGTGAGTGCTGTAATCATCAGGATGGTCTTCTTATTATCGACAATATCCATCCCCGGCTTTTTCCCAAATGAGTCCGGATCCCCATAGGCATCCAGCAGGTCATCCTGCAACTGAAACGCCACCCCCAGGTCCCGTCCAAAGCGATAAAGGTCCTCTGCATCCTTTTCAGCGGCACCTCCGAGCATTGCACCGATCTGTAGACTCGCTGCAATAAGTACCGCCGTCTTCAGCTCAATCATCCGCAGATACTCACGCTCTTCGACGACCATCCTGTGCTCAAAATTCATGTCCATCTGTTGTCCCTCACACACCTCCATGGCTGTCCTGAAAAATACCTCATTCACATTTCTCAGCACGGCTCCCGGCGCCTCATTCATAAATCTGCCAGCAAGAATTGACATTACATCACCTGAAAGTATAGCAACGTTTTCATTCCATTTCAAATGCACTGTTGGATTTCCCCGCCGCAATTCCGAACGGTCCATGATATCATCGTGCAGCAACGTGAAATTGTGAAATATTTCAATGGCAATGGCAGGATGCATGGCCGAATCAACCGAACCGGCAAACATATCGCACGCCAGCAGCACCAGTGCCGGACGAATCCGCTTTCCCCCGATAGACAATATATACCT